>NZ_JBFAPG010000341.1:0-6934 GCF_040675595.1 Micromonospora sp. NPDC049580 | reverse complement strand
GACGCGGATCGCGTCGACCGGGCAGATCTCCAGGCACTCCAGGCAGCCGGTGCAGCGGTCGGCGCGGACCGTGAGGCCACCGGCGACCGGTCGGATCGCGTGTGTGGGGCAGGTGAGCAGGCAGGCGCCGCAGCCCTGGCAGGCGTCGATCGTCACGAGCGCCACCGGTACCCCCGGGGGGTGACCATCCGGCCAGCGACCAGCCGGGTGTCGCTGCTGCCGACGACCACGACGCTGTACATGTCGACGATGGCCGGGTCGAGCGTGGCCAGCGTCGCCAGGTGCACCCGCTCGCCGGGGCGGCTGGCGTTGCGCACCACACCTACCGGGGTGTCCGGGGGCCGATGCGCGGCGAGGATGCCGAGCGCCTTGCCGAGCTGCCAGTCCCGGGCCCGGCTGCGCGGGTTGTAGAAGAGCGTCACGAAGTCACCTTCGGCGGCGGCGGTCACCCGCCGCTCGATGACGTCCCACGGGGTGTGCAGATCGGACAGGCTCACATAGGCGTGGTCGTGTCCGAGCGGCGCGCCGAGCAGCGCCCCGGCGGCGAGGGCGGCGGTGACTCCGGGCACGCCCACCACGTCGATCCGCTGGTCGGCGTACTCCAGGGCGGGGCTCGCCATCGCGTACACCCCGGCGTCGCCGGATCCGATCAGCGCGACCGCCCGGCCGGCGGCGGCCTCGGCGACGGCCGCGCGGGCCCGCGCCTCCTCCGCGCCCAGCCCGCTGGACAGCACCCGGGTGCCCGGCCGCAGCACGTCCCGCACCTGGTCGAGGTACTGGTCCAGGCCGACCACCACCGCCGCGCGACGCAGCTCCGCCACCGCGCGGGGGGTCCGCAGGTCGGCGGCGCCCGGCCCGAGGCCGACGACGGCGAGCCGGCCGCGCGGTGCGTGCCGGGCCACCGCGACGGTCGCCATCGCCGTCGCGGTCTTGCCGACCAGCAGCGTCGCGTCGTCGGATCGGCCGTCCGGTCCGAGCAGCGCCGCGGCCTCCGCGACGCTCGGCGTGCCGACCGCGGCGCGGACCACCTCGCTGGGATGCGGCACGTCGACAGTTGCCAGCCGCGTCGCCGGCCAGGTCACCAGGGGTACGCCGAGCGCGTCGGCGGTGCTGCGGATGCCCGCCTCGTCGGCCTTGATGTCGGCGCTGGCCAGGCAGCGCAGGCTCGCCGGGTCGAGGCCGGCCTCGGCCAGCACCCGGTGCAGCAGCTCGGTCACCTCGGCGGCCGGCACGCCCCGACTCGCGCCGACGCCGGCGACCAGCGACGGCGGTCGCAGCACGGCCGTGCGCCCGTCGAGCGGTACCACCCGGTCGGTGACCAGCAGCCGGTACCCGTCGTCCGGCGTGTCCTCGTGGCCGCCGGCGCTGCCGGCCCCGCCTACGGCGGTGCCGGTGGCCACGGTCGCCGGAGCGGTGGCGGCGTAGACGTTCGGGGGCAGGGCGGGCAGCGGCCAGTCGGCGTCGGCGACCAGCCGGACCGGCTCGCCGTCCAGGATGGCCCGGGACACCGCGGCGACCGCGCCCTGCACCGGCCAGCCGAGGGTGTCCAGCCCCGGCAGGCCGACCGCGTCGGTGGCGGTGGTGATCACCGGTCGGGCGTCGAGCAGCGCGGCGACCTGCTCGGCGAGGGCATTGGCCCCGCCGGCGTGACCGCCCAGCAGCGCCACGGCGTGCCGGGCCGCCTCGTCGACGACCACCACGGCCGGGTCGGTGCGCTTGTCGTCGAGCAGCGGCGCGAGGATGCGCACCACCGCCCCGGTGGCCAGGAACACGATCACGGCGTCACAGCCGGCCCAGGCGCTGCGCAGCGCGTCGGCGACCGTCTCCCCCTCGACCAGCCGGGCGTGCGGCCACGCGGCGGTCAGGGTGTCGGCGTGCCGTCGGCCAGCGGCGGTGGCCGCCACCAGGCCGATCCGGGCGGGCGGGTTCTGGTCGGTCACGGGCGCTCCCCGGTGAGGACGACCACCGGGTTGGTGGCCGCGAGGCGGATCGACCCACCGGGCAGGTCGGCGAGGCGGGCGGCGGAGAGCTGGCTGCCCTCGACGGTGTAGCCGGCGGCACGCAGCAGGCCCACGGCCGGCGCGACGCGGTCCAGCGCGGCCAGCGTGAGCACCACCCGCTCGGGTCGGCGGGCCACCACGGCGGTGAGGACGTCGACACCGCCACCTCCGACGAAGACCGCGTCCGGCTCGGGCAACCCGGCCAGCGCCGCCGGAGCCCGCCCGACGACGAGCCGCACGTCGACGGCGTGCGTCGCGGCATTGGCCCGGATGGTCGCGGCGGACGCGGGCTCCTGCTCGACGGCGAGCACGGCAGCGCCGAGCAGCGCGCACTCGATGCCGACCGAGCCGCTGCCCGCGCCGACGTCCCAGACCAGCCGGCCCAGGCGAGGGCGCAGCCGGGCGACGACGAGAGCACGCACCTCGGACTTGGTGATCATGGAGTCGCGGTGGGCGTACCGGTCCTCCGGCAGCGCCCAGCCACCGGCCGGTGCCGCGGCCGGCTGGTTGTCGGCGCGCATCCCGCCGCTTGCGACCCGGTCGGGCGTGACGTCGGTGGGCACGAATCCGGCGGGTGCGGTGTCGGCGACGCTGAGCAGGACGTGCGGATCGGACCAGGTGCCGGCGGCGGCCTGCTCGGGGGTCACCGCCCGGACGCGTTCGGCGTCGGTGCCGAGGTGTTCGGCGACCACCAGCCGGCGGGACCAGCCGATCAGTCCGGCGCCCAGCTCGGCCGCGCCGACGCCCGGCGCGGTGAGCACCGCGACCAGGGGCAGCGCCCGGCAGGCGTTCAGGGCCGGTCGCGGGTCGCGGCCGTGCGCGGTGACCACGGCAGCACCGTCCCAGGGCAGCCCGGCACGGGCGAACGCGGCGGCCACACTGGAGACCGCCGGCACCACCCGCAGGGGCAGCCCGGCCGCACGCAGCCGCCGGACGATGCCGAACAGGCCGGGATCGCCGCTGGCCAGCACCACGGCCGGCACCCCGGCGGCCACGGCGACGCTCAGTCGCCGTACGGCCGGGGCGAGCGGCCCGAGGAGGACGGTGTCCACGCCGGGCGGTACGGAAACGGTGGCCAGGTGCCGGGCCGCTCCGACGACCAGCCCCGCCCCGGCCAGCGCGGGCGCGAGGGCGGGGTGCGGTGGCGCTCCGGCCGCGTCCAACCCGACCACTGTCACCAACGCGTCCGGGGCGGCCACGGTCACCAGCGGGTCGGCGGCCGTCGCGGTCGCCCGGCTCATCGCGGCCACCGGCCCGACGAGGCGACCACCCGCGCGCCGGCGAAGTCGACCATCGCCACGTCCACGGTGACCGTCGGCCCGGCGAAGCGCCGCAGCACCTGCCCGACCCGCTGGCAGAGCAGGTCCCCGGCCGGGCCGAGCAGCCCGGCGGCCTCCCACAGCTCGTACGCGTGCCGCCCGGTGTTCGCCTCGGTCACCGCGGCGACCAGCGCCGGATCGCCGCCAGCGTCGGCAGTCACCGCGCCGAGCAGCGACAGGTCCACAGTCGAGCGGGTGTAGTGGGTCATCAGGATTCCGGCGGCGAGTTTGGCGAGCTTGCCGGCCATGCCGACGAAGACCACCCCGGTCATCGCGTCGCCCACCGCGGCGGTGACGGCGGCGCCGGTGAAGTCGCCCACCTCGACGAAGCACACCTCGGGCAGCTCGGGCAGCAGCGCGCGGGCGGCCCGCTCGGTACGCCCGCCGGTGCAGAGCACCACGGTCCGCTCGCCCTGGGCGGCCATCACGTGCACGGCCTGGACGACGCTGGCCCGCCAGGAGGCGGTGGAGAAGGGTCGGACGATCCCGGTGGTGCCGAGGATCGAGATGCCGCCGAGGATGCCGAGCCTGCGGTTGGTGGTCTTGCGGGCCATGATCTCGCCCCGGGGCACGCTGATGACCACGCGGACACCGACCTCGGTGAGGTCGACGACCTCGGCCACCGCCTCGCCGATCATGCGACGTGGGGTGCCGTCGTCAGCGGCGCGTCGACCGCCGACGGGGCGGCGATCGTGCAGTGGACCGACAACAACGCGGCCAACCAACAGTTCCGGCTGGCCGACTCCGACGCCGGAAACGTCCGGCTGATCGGTCGGCAGAGCGGCAAGGCCGTGGAGGTCCAGGGCGCCTCGACCGCCGATGGCGCCAACGTCGTCCAGTACGCCGACCTCAACGGCGCCAACCAGCAGTGGCAGCTGGCCAAGGTGTCGGGTGACACCGGGACCGGTGGGGGATGCGGCAAGAGCCCCACGCTGGCCAACGGCACCCACACGATCCAGAGCAACGGCAAGAGCCGCAGCTTCATCCTGCGGCTTCCCGCCACCTACTCCAGCAGCACCCGCTATCGGTTGATCTTCGCGTTCCACTGGCGGGGAGGCACCGCGGCCGAGGTCAACTCGGGCGGAACGAGTGGGACGCCGTGGTCCTACTACGGGCAGCAGGAGCAGTCGAACAACACCGCGATCCTCGTCGCGCCGCAGGGCCTCGGCAACGGCTGGGCCAACTCCGGCGGCGAGGACATCACCTTCGTCGACGACATGATCCGGTTGATCGAGGGCGACCTCTGCGTCAACACGGCGCAGCGTTTCGCGCTCGGTTTCAGCTACGGCGGTGGCATGAGCTACGCGCTGGCGTGTGCGCGGGCGAACGTGTTCCGGGCGGTGGCGGTGTTCAGCGGCGCCCAGCTCAGCGGGTGCAGCGGCGGCACCCAGCCCATCGCGTACTTCGGTCTGCACGGCATCACCGACTCGGTGCTTCCCATCTCCTCGGGGCGGTCGTTGCGGGACACGTTCGTCCGCACCAACGGCTGCGCCGCGCAGAGCCCGCGGGAGCCGGCCTCGGGCAGCCGTACGCACATCACCACCGCCTACTCCGGGTGCCGGGCCGGATATCCGGTGCAGTGGGCGGCGTTCGACAACGGCCACATGCCGGGGCCGGTGGACGGCACGTACGCCGAGAGCGGCATCACGACCTGGACCAAGGGCGAGGTGTGGCGGTTCTTCGCGCCGTTCTAGCGGTCCCGCTCGGCGACCGCGACACTGTCGCGTCGACGCCTGGACGTCGACGGGCGGCACGTCGAAACATGGAAGTAGTTGAATTCGACGAAACGGCTCCGTAATATGGCCGGCGTCTGCTGTTAACGCTAACAGTGGGCGCGTAGACATTCATGATGCCCGCCTCATCCGGGCGGCTGTCCCTGAAGGACGGCATCACGAAAGGATGCTCCCGCATGAAGCGAATCGTCCGAGCCCGGCACTGGGGGCGGGCAGCGGCGGCCGGGCTGCTCCTGGCCGCCGTCCTCGTGGGCCTGCGCGCCCCGGTGGCCCAGGCACTGGAGAACGGCGTCGCCCGGACACCCCCGATGGGGTGGAACAGCTGGAACTCGTTCGGTTGCAACATCAACGAGGGGCTGATCCGGCAGACGGCCGATGCGATGGTCAGCAACGGCATGCGCGATCTGGGCTACCAGTACGTCGTGGTCGACGACTGCTGGTTCAACCCGAACCGCGACAGCTCCGGCAACCTGCAGGGCGACCCGACCCGCTTCCCCAGCGGGATGAAGGCGCTCGGCGACTACCTGCACGCCCGAGGGCTGAAGTTCGGCCTCTACCAGGTGCCGGTCGACAAGACCTGCGCCCAGTACTTCAACAGCTACCCGGGCGCGACCGGCAGTCAGGGCCACGAGGCGCAGGACGCCCGGCAGTTCGCCGCCTGGGGCGTCGACTACCTCAAGTACGACTGGTGCTCCCCCAACGGCAGCATCAACGATCAGGTCACCACGTTCGCGAAGATGCGTGACGCGCTGGCCGCGACCGGCCGGCCGATCGTCTACAGCATCAACCCCAACAGCATCCACGCCAAGACCGGTCCGCAGCGCAACTGGGGCGACGTGGCGAACATCTGGCGGACCACCGAGGACATCACCAACGCGTGGGACACCGGGCAGACCAACGGCTACCCGATGGGCATCCAGAACATCATCAACGTCAACGTCCCCCTGGCGCCGTACGCGCGACCGGGTGCGTTCACCGACCCGGACATGATGGAGGTCGGCCGGGGCGGCATGAACGACACCGAGATGCGCAGCCACTTCGCGATGTGGGCCGTCATGGCGTCGCCGCTGATCGCCGGCAACGACGTGCGCAGCATGAACTCGGCGACGCAGACCATCCTCAAGAATCCGAACCTGATCGCCATCAACCAGGACTCCCTGGGGTTGCAGGCCAGCCAGGTCTCGTTCGACGGCACCCGCCGCGTGCTCGCCAAGCGGCTGGCCAACGGTGACGTCGCCGTCGCCCTGTTCAACCAGGGCGGCTCGACGACGACGATCTCCACCACGGCCGCCGCCGTCGGCAAGTCCGGCAGCTCCTTCACCCTGGTGGACGCCTGGAGCAACGCCACCACCACCAGCACGGGCAGCATCTCCGCCAGCGTCCCGGCGCACGGCACTGTGGTGTACCGGGTCAGCGGCGGCGGCACCAGCACCCCGCCGCCGACGACGCCGCCGCCGTCGACGCCCCCGCCGTCGACCACCTCCTTCGCGCTGGCCAGCGTCGCCTCGGGCCGCTGCCTGGACATCCCGCAGAGCAACACCACCAATGGCACCCAGCCGGTGATCTGGGACTGCAACGGGGCCGCCAACCAGCGCTGGACGGCCAACGGGCAGACCCTCCAGTCGCTCGGCAAGTGCCTGGACGCGCCCACCAACGCCACGGCGGGCAGCAAGGTCCAGATCTGGGACTGCAACGGCGGGGCCAACCAGCGGTGGACCCTCAACGCGAACGGCACGATCAGCGGGGCGCAGTCCGGCCTGTGCCTCGACGTCAACAACAACGGGACCGCCAACGGCACCACGGTGCTCCTCTGGTCCTGCACCGGGGCCGCCAACCAACGCTGGACCCAGCGCTGACGGCAGTACCGACAGGTCCGGGCCGG
>NZ_JBFAPG010000340.1:0-6946 GCF_040675595.1 Micromonospora sp. NPDC049580 | reverse complement strand
CCACCACCGGGCTGACCCGCGACGCCCGCCGCGCCGGCAGCACGCCGGCCAGCGCGGTCAGCCCGACCAGCGCCGCGAAAAGCCCGACCAGCGACAGCACCGGCAGCGACAGCGGCGCGTTGAGCCCGAGCGCCCGCACCGCCAACCAGGCGTACGGGACGCCGAGCAGCAGACCGAAACTCGCACCGATCACCCCGTAGAGGCCGGACTCGACGGTCAGCATCGTGCGCAGCCCCGCCCGGGACAGGCCGACGGCGCGCAGCAGCCCGGACTCGCGGACCCGCTCGACGACCGACAGCGCGGTCGTGGACCCCACGCCGACCACCGCGATCAGCACGGTCAGGCTGACCAGGCCGGCAGTGATCCAGACCAGGGCGTTCAGCACCGCGTCGTTGCGATCCCGCTCGTCGGCGAGCACCGCGATGCCCAGCCCGGCGCCGTTCCCGATCGCCTGCCGCAGCGCCCGCACCCCGGCGGTGCGGCCGTCCTCGCCCGCGTGCGCCGCGTCGGCCAGCAGACCGGTGTACGCCGTCGGCCCGCCGATCCGGTCCAGGTCGGCACGGTCGGCGAGGATGCCCGCGTACAGGGGGCCACGGTCGGGCAGGACCGCCGCCACCCGTACGTCGACCGTCCGCCCGTCGCGGGCCAGTGTCACGGTGTCGCCGGCCCGCAGCCCGGCGTTGCGGGCGACCCAGTCACCGAGCACGATCCGGCCAGGTCCACGGTCGGCGAGGGTGCCCTGTGCCACGTCCAGGTCCGCGGTGGTCGGCAGCGCCGACATGTCGAGGTCGGTGGTCGAGTATCCGGACTCGGTGTCGCCGAGCCGTTCGGCGCCCCGCATCAGCGCGACGTCGTGGACCATCCGGTACGGCACGACCCGGGTCAGCGCGCCGGTCGCCGCCCGCGCCCTCGTCACCACGGCGACCGGCAGGGTCGTACCGTCACCGGCGGACACCTCGAAGTCGGCGGGCGCGGAGAGCGCCATGTCACGATCGGCGACGACGCGCATCGACGCGCCGCCGATGACCACCCCGGAGATCAGGGTCACGCCGAGCGCGACCACGACGGAGACGGCGGCGGCCCGCCGCGGCGTCCCACCGATCCCGCCGACCGCCAGCCGCCCCAGCGGTCCGACCTGGCGCAACGGCCAACCCGCCACGGCCAGCACCGGGCGCACCAGCAGCGGCCCGAGGGCGACCAGGGCGAAGAACGCCAGCGCTCCCGAGGTGACGAGCAGCAGCAGCGCCGCGCTCGGGTCGTACGACTCCTGATCCGGCGTCGGCAGCCGCCGCACCGCCGCGACGGCGGCCAGCAACGCGCCGAGGACCAGCAGCGCGCCGGACACCAGACGCGGCGCTCCGATGCCGCGCCGCCCGGCGGTCACGCTCGCCGCCCGCAGCGCCTCCAGGGGCGAGACCCGGGCGGCGGAGAACGCCGGCGCCAGCACCGCCACCACGGTGAGGACGACCGCGCCGAGCACCACCGCGACCGCCGCCCCCAGCGACAGGCCCGGCGACGAGACCGCCATGCCCCAGGCGCGCAGGACCATGGGGAGGACCTGCCCGGCGGCGAGGGCGCCGACGACCCCCACGACACCCGCGACCAGCCCGGTCAGGGCACCCTCGGCGGTCAGCGCGACCACCAGCCCGCTCCGGCCCGCGCCCACCGCCCGCAGCAGCGCGAGGTGCTGCATCCGCTGGGCGAAGACGATGCGGAACGTCGAGGTGACCACCAGCGCCGCGGCGACCACCGCGACCGCGACGAACATGCCGACCAGCGCGAACAGCCTGCCCACCTGCTCGGCCGCCGCGTCGGCCTCGGCGTCGCGCACCTCGGCGCCGGAGCGGATCGGCTGATCGGCCGGGACCATCGCGGTCACCCGGTCGCGAACCGCCTCCGCCGCGCCGGCGGCTGTCCGCACGTCGATCCGCTCGACGGTGCCGACGTGACCCCACGCGGCCACCGCGTCATCCGGGGCGTACGCGTCAAAGCCCCCGTCGTCGGGAGTGTCGACCACGCCGGTGACGGTGAGCGGCGCCCCGGTGGTGAGGTCGCCGCCCGTCCCGGTGGTCACGGTGCCGACCGCCAACCCCAGCCGCTCGACCGTGCGGCGGGTCACCGCGATCTCGCCGGGCTGATCCGGGTAGCTGCCCTGGACCAGGCGGACCGTCGCCAGCGGGCCGGCGCCCGGGTCGGTCCGCAGGTTGAGGTAGCCCTCCGCGAGGGAGACCCCGAGCGTCGTCCGGCCCACCGCCTCGGTGACACCCGGCAGGGCGCGGACGTCACGCAGCGCCGCCACGGTGGGCGGTGGCTGCTGCGGGTCACCGATGACCAGGTCGGTGGCGGCCGGCGTGCCGCTGAGGTTGTCCCGCGCGGTCCGTTCGGTGATCTCCTGCGCCAGCACGGTGCCGAAGACGACGAACGACGCGACGAGGATCGCCAGGCCGGTCAGGATCAGTCGACCCGGGCGTCGGGCCGCGGCGCTTACCTGGGTACGCAGCACCGTCGCCCTCACGCGGGAACCGCCAGCTCGCGCAGCGCGTCGGTGACCGAGCCCTGGTCCGGCTCGGCGATCTCGCCGGCGACCCGGCCGTCGGCGAGCAGCACCACCCGGTCGGCGTACGCGGCCGCGATCGGATCGTGGGTGACCATGACGACAGTCTGGCCCAGGTCGCGTACCGAGTCGCGCAGGATGGTGAGCACCTCCGCCCCGGAGCGGGAGTCGAGGTTGCCGGTCGGCTCGTCGGCGAAGACGACCTCGGGCCGCGACACCAGGGCCCGGGCCACCGCCACCCGCTGTTGCTGGCCGCCGGAGAGTTCGCTGGGCCGGTGCCCGAGCCGCTGCCCGAGGCCCAGCACGTCGACGAGGTGCGCGAGCAGGTCACGGTCGGGTTCCCGGCCGGCGAGATCCAGCGGCAGGGTGATGTTCTGCGCGGCGGTGAGCTGCGGCAGCAGGTTGAACGACTGGAAGACGAAGCCGATCCGGTCGCGGCGTGCGCGGGTCAGCGTGCGGTCGGACTGACCGGTCAGCTCCGTGCCGCCGAGCAGGACCCGACCGGAGGTGGCCGTGTCCAGGCCGGCCAGGCAGTGCATCAGCGTCGACTTGCCGGACCCGGACGAGCCCATGATCGCGGTGAACTCGGCCCGACCGAAGCCGACCGAGACGCCGTCCAGGGCGCGGACCGCGGTGTCGCCGCTGCCGTACACCTTCACCAGGTCGACCGCGGCGACGGCGGCCTGCCCGGTCGGCGGCGGGGCGTGGGTTGTCATGGGTTCCTCCAGTGGCTGCGATGTGACCCGGGAAGCCTCGCCCGCGCCGGGTGGGAGCCGCATCGGTCGGTGGTCGGGGAACGCCCACGCCGGGTCTGTCTTTCGGCCGATCTGCCCGCGCCGTCCGCCTGGCTACGCTGGGTCACGATGAACGCGCCGGGATTCTCGACATGGTGGGTACGCCTGGGCCAGCTCGCCGGTCTGGCGGCGCTGGCCCTGCTCGGTGCCTTCGACCTGCGGTACGGCCTCTACACCGGGGTGAGCGCGGCCGAAGCCCTGCGCGCCCTCGTGCAGGTGGGGTTGGCGTTGATGACCGCGGTGGTCTGGCTGCCCGTGCACCGGCAGGGGTCCCGCTCCCTGCCGCTCGCGGCGCTCGTGCTCGGCGCCACCTCACTCGCCGTCACCTTCGGCTTCCTGGTGCTCAGCACGAGCGGCAGTTATCTGCTGGGCGGCAGCTGGGGGCTGGCCGAGTCCGCCGGGATGATCGCGGTGGTGTTCGTGGTGACCCGGTGGGCCGCCGCACGGCTCGCTCCGTGGGCGGCGGTGCTCGCCGCGCTCGCTGCCGCCGCGCTGCCGCTGCGCGCCGGCGCCGACTACGTCTACGTGATCTTCGGGCTGCTCCAGGCGCTCGCCGCGATCGGCGCCGCCGCCGTCGGGATCTACCTGCGCGTCGTCGCCGCCGGGCGGGAGCGGGCCATCGCGCTGGTACGGGCCGAGCAGCGCGCCGAGTTCGCCCGCGACCTGCACGACTTCATCGCCCACCACGTGACCGGCATCGTGGTGCAGGCGCAGGGCGCCCGGTTCGTCGCCGAGCAGGACCCGCAACGGGTGATCGTCGCCCTGGAGCAGATCGAGCGGGCCGGCGCCGAGACGATGGCCTCGATGCGACGGATGGTCGGCGTGCTGCGCAATCCGGACGCCCCGCCGGACGCGCCGCTGGCCCCACTGGCCGGCGTGGCCGACCTCGCGCCGCTGCTGCAGGGCCACAACGACACCACGAACGCACCGGCCCGGCTGTACGTCGACGGTCCGCTCGACGAGCTGCCGGTGGAGGTGTCGACCTCGGCGTACCGGGTGGTGATGGAGGGGCTGACCAACGCCCGCCAGCACGCCCCGGACGCCCGGTCGGTGGCCGTGTCCGTGCGTCGTACGCCGGACTGGCTCCTGGTCCGGGTCGCCGACGACGGCGCGACCCCGCGTACCGCTCCCGCCCGGGGGCACGGCTTCGGCCTGCTCGGCCTCACCGAGCGGGTACGCGCCCTCGGCGGCACGATCACCGCCGGGCCGGGCATCTCCGGCGGCTGGGTGCTCGACGCCGCGTTCCCACTGCGGTCGGCGGTGGCCCGATGATCCGGGTGCTGATCGCGGACGACCAGGCGATGGTCCGGACCGGCTTCGGCATGATCATTGGAGCGCAGCCGGACATGACGGTGGTCGGCGAGGCCGCCGACGGGGTCGCCGCCGTCGAGATGGCCCGGCGGCTACGCCCGGACGTGGTGCTGCTGGACATCCGGATGCCCCGCCTCGACGGCCTGCAGGCGTTGCGCCTGCTCGCCGGGCCGGGCGTCGCCGACCCGGTGCGGGTGGTCGTGGTGACGACCTTCGACCTCGACGAGTACGTGCACACCGCGCTGTCCAACGGCGCCTGCGGCTTTCTCCTGAAGGACTCCGGCCCGGCGCTGCTCGTCGAGGCGGTTCGCGCGGCCGTCTCCGGCGACGCGCTGATCAGCCCGTCCATCACCGTACGACTGCTGGAGCACCTCAGCCCGCCCAGCGCGCCGCGGGACGACGCCGGCCTGTCCCCGCGGGAACTCGACGTCGTGAAGCTCGTCGCCCGGGGCCTGACCAACGCGGAGATCGCCGGTCAGCTCTTCATCGCCGTCGGCACCGTCAAGACCCACCTCGCCAGCGTGCAGACGAAGCTCCCGGCCCGCAACCGCGTCGAGATCGCCGCCTGGGCCTGGGAACGCCGCCTCGTCCGCTGAACGACGACCCGACCGGCCGAACAACAGCTACCTGCGGGTACGCAACACCGGCCACAACGCGGTGATCAGGCCCGGCGGCACCGTGTCGCTGGGCGTCGTCTCCACCGGAACGCAGGTGCCGGAGGAGGTCACGCTGAACGGCGGCATCTGCGTGGTGGCAGACAAGTAACGCTCACGTCCGGGGTCTGGCGTCGATGGCGACATCTTGCGACGCTAACGATCGTGTATGACTACGACCTGTTGGTGCTGGGCTCCGGACCCAGCGGTCAGAAGGCCGCGATCGCCGCCGCCAAGCTCGGCAGGCGGGTCGGCATCGTGGACCGCCGCGACATGATCGGTGGGGTGTGCATCAACACCGGCACCGTCCCGTCCAAGACGCTGCGCGAGGCCGTGCTCTATCTGACCGGCCTGAGCCAGCGCGACCTGTACGGCAGCAGCTACCGGGTCAAGGAGGAGATCACGGTCAGTGACCTGGCCGCCCGCACCCAGCACGTGATCACCCGACAGACCGACGTCATCCGCAACCAGCTCGCCCGCAACCGGGTCGCGATGATCACCGGGACCGGGCGCTTCGCGGACGCGCACTCCATCTGGGTCGACGCCGGCTCCGGGCGCGAGTCGAAGGTGACGTTCGACAAGGCCATCATCGCGGCCGGCACCCGCCCGGCCCGCCCGGACAGCGTCGACTTCGACGACCGGACCATCGTGGACTCCGACGGCGTCATCAACCTCCAGGCCGTCCCGCGCAGCATGGTCGTGGTCGGCGCCGGTGTGATCGGCATGGAGTACGCGTCGATGTTCGCCGCCCTCGGCACCAAGGTGACCGTCGTGGAGCGCCGCGATCGGATGCTCGAGTTCTGCGACGACGAGGTCGTCGAGTCGCTGAAGTACCACCTGCGTGACCTGTCGGTGGCGTTCCGCTTCGGCGAGGAGGTCGCCGCGGTGGAGAAGCACCAGACCGCGGCGCTGTGCATCCTCAAGAGCGGCAAGAAGATCGTCGCGGACACCGTCATGTACTCGGCCGGCCGGCAGGGCCAGACCGACGACCTGGCTCTGGAGGCGGCCGGGCTGGCGGCGGACCGACGCGGCCGGATCGCTGTCGACACCAACTACCGCACCCCGGTCGACAACATCTACGCCGTCGGCGACGTGATCGGCTTCCCGGCGTTGGCGTCCACCTCGATGGAGCAGGGCCGGCTGGCCGCGCAGCACGCCTGCGGCGAGCCGATCCGGGAGATGCACGGCCTGCAACCCATCGGCATCTACACCATCCCGGAGATCAGTTTCGTCGGCCAGACCGAGGCCGAGCTGACCGACTCGTCGACGCCGTTCGAGGTGGGCATCGCGCGCTACCGCGAGCTGGCCCGTGGCCAGATCGTGGGCGACTCGTACGGGATGCTGAAGCTGCTCGTCTCTCCCGAGGACGGCCGACTGCTCGGGGTGCACGTGTTCGGCACCGCGGCGACCGAGATCGTCCACATCGGGCAGGCGGTGATCGGCTGCGGCGGCACGATCGACTACCTGGTCGACGCCGTGTTCAACTACCCGACCCTGGCCGAGGCGTACAAGGTGGCCGCGTTGGACGCGTCCAACAAGATCCGCAACATCACCCGCATCGACGGCTGACCCCGGACCCCCACCCCCACCCCCAACCCCGGCCCCGGCCCCGGTGATCAAGAGGTTTGCGTCAC
>NZ_JBFAPG010000339.1:0-6949 GCF_040675595.1 Micromonospora sp. NPDC049580 | reverse complement strand
TCCGCGACGGCCGTCGCCGCCCGCTTCGGCGCCGCCGCCGTCGGCGCACACCAGATCGCCCTGCAGCTCTGGTTCTTCACGGCGCTGGTGCTCGACGCCCTCGCCATCGCCGCGCAGTCCCTGGTCGGTGCCGCGCTCGGCGCCGGCGACGCGGCGGACGCCCGCGCGCTGGCCCGCCGGATCGGCCTGCTCGGCGGCGTCTGCGGCGTCGCCTTCGCGCTGCTCATCGCCGCCGGCGCCGGCGTCGTGCCGTCCTGGTTCAGCTCCGACGAGCAGGTACGCGAGCAGGCCATGGTGGCCTGGCCGTGGTTCGTCGCCATGCAGCCCCTGGCCGGGGTGGTGTTCGCGCTCGACGGTGTGCTGATCGGCGCGGGCGACGTGCGCTACCTGCGCAACCTCACCATCGTGGCGGCGCTTGGCGGTTTCCTGCCGGTCATCTGGCTGGCGTACGGGCTCGACCTGGGGCTGGGCGGCATCTGGGCGGGGCTCACCCTCTTCGTGGCGATCCGGCTGGTCGCCCTGCTGCTGCGCCTGCGCAGCGGCGCCTGGGCCGTGGTGGGCGCGATCCGCTGACGGCCTGCCCCCGGCTCAGCAGTCCTCGCCGTCGCCGGGACGCCAACCCGGGTCGTAGATGTCCCCGGTCGGCGCGGTGTTCGGCAGGCCCACCTCGGGCGCGATCTCCAGGTCGATCCGGCCCTTGCGGATCGCCGCGCAGGTCGCGTTGAGCACCGTCACGTCGGCGCTGTCCACCCACAGCCCGGCCGAGCCCGCCCGCACGTCGTCGGGGTGCGGCACGTGCCAGACGACCTGGTCCCGGAGGGTGACGAGTTCGGCGCCCGGGGCGTACGCCTGCGGGCGGGGCAGGTCGAAGGAGTAGACCCAGATGAACCGGGTGGTGATCGCCAGCACCCGGATCCCGTCGCTGTCGGTCGTCGACCGGTACTCCACGGTGCCGCTGGCCCGGATGCCGTCGGCGAGGTCGAGGTTCGGGTCGGCGGCGCGGTCGACCAGGGTGGCGTAGTTCAGGTTCGTCCCCTGCGCGAAGTCCTTGCGCAGGTCGGCGCGGGCGTCCGGGGCCAGCAGGGCGAGGAACTGGTCCGGATCGCCGAAGAGCATGGACGGGTCGAGTCGGCTCTGGATCAACGCCCCCTTGACCTTCGCCAACGCGTCACCGACCTGCTTGGCGGTGAACGGCGCGGCAGCCTTGGCCGCCGGGAGCGTGATGGCCGCCGCGCCCACGGCGAACGTCTCTGCCGGCGTGCCGACGAACGGTCCGAGGCTGTTGCCGCTCTCGTCGACCGGCCGGGGCGGCGCCGTGGAGGAGCCCTGACCCAGCAGCGGCTCCCCGTCGTGGATCCGCTGCACGGCGCTGTACCCGCTCCAGGCCAGCACGGCCAGCAGCACCAGGGCGACCAGCCCGCCGACGCCGCCGAGCAGCTTGCCCGCGTGCTGCTCCCAGCCCAGCCGCAGCCGATCAGCGCCGGTCACGGGGGTTTCGGTCGCCGGCCCCCGCATCCAGTCCGGCACCCGGATGTCGTCGGTCTCGCTGGCGACCGCGTACGGGTCGGTGGTGTTCGGCGGGCTGGCGGGGTCTTCGCTGGTCATCGTGTAGTCCTGGTTCGGCGGGAACGGGCGTGTGATCTTCGCATTCGGCCGACGACGGCGCTGTCCCGTTCGGCGCGCCCAGCAGCAGCCGGCACCCGGGCGCCGCCGTGGCGACAGCGGGCCGGGGTCGGCCGGAGGGCGCCGGGCGACTCCGGTCGCCGAGAGGCTGTCTGGCAGGCTTGGGCGACGTGAGCACCGATGGTCTGATCGTGGTCGACAAGCCCGGCGGCATGACGTCGCACGACGTGGTGGCGCGGATCCGCCGGCTGGCGAAGACCCGCCGCGTCGGGCACGGCGGCACCCTCGACCCGATGGCCACCGGTGTCCTGGTGATCGGTGTGGGGCGGGCCACCCGACTGCTGACCTACGTGATCGGCGCGGGCAAGAGCTACACCGGCACGATCCGGCTCGGCCAGGCCACCGTCACCGACGACGCCGAGGGCGACGTGATCGCCAGCACCCCGGCCGGTCACGTCACCGACGAGGCCATCCGCGCCGCGCTGACGGCCCTGACCGGGGAGGTCGACCAGGTGCCGAGCGCGGTCAGCGCCATCAAGATCGACGGGCAGCGGGCGTACAAGCGGGTGCGCGACGGCGAGAGCGTCGAACTGCCGGCGCGGCGGGTCACCATCTCCCGGCTGGAGGTGCTGGCGATCCGCCGCACCGAGCCGGACGTGGTGGACGTGGACGTGGACGTCACCTGCTCCTCCGGCACGTACATCCGGGCCATCGCCCGGGACGCGGGCCTGGCGCTCGGCGTCGGTGGGCACCTCACCGCGCTGCGCCGGACCGCGGTGGGTGGCTTCACCCTCGCCGAGGCGGCCACGCTCGACGAGCTGGAGCAGCGCGCCCCGGCCGTGGTGAACCTGCCGCTGGACGCGGCGGCCGACCGGTTCTTCCCGCGCCGGGAGGCGACACCCGACGAGGCGAAGGTGCTCGGCCACGGCGGTCCGCTGGACCCCGCCGGCATCGCCGGGCCGTACGCCGTCTTCGGACCGACCGGCGGGCTGATCGCTATCGTCAGCGAGCGGGACGGGCGGGCCCGCGCGGAGATCGTGCTCGCCCCGGCCTGACGGCGGGAGGCAGGTCCGCCGGCCTCCGGCCGGCGGTGTCGACCCGCCGAACAGCGGGACAGCAGGAAAGGAACGGCATGCAGCGGTGGCGGGGGTACGACGCGGCGCCCGGCGGCTGGGGGCGCTCGGTCGTCACCATCGGCGTCTTCGACGGCGTGCACAAGGGGCACCAGGCGACCATCGGGCACGCCGTGGCCCGGGCCCGGGAGTTGGGCGTGCAGTCCGTGGTGGTCACGTTCGACCCGCACCCGGCCGAGGTGGTCCGCCCCGGCTCGCACCCGGCCGTGCTCACCGAGCCGGCCCGCAAGGCGGAACTGATCGAGGCGCTCGGCGTGGACGTGCTCTGCGTGGTGCCGTTCACCCCGGAGTTCTCCCGGCTGCCGCCCGAGCAGTTCGTGCACGACATCCTGGTCGAGCACCTGCACGCGGCGCTGGTGGTGGTCGGCGGCAACTTCCGCTTCGGGCACCGCGCGGCCGGCGACGTGGCGCTGCTGGAGCGGCTGGGGAAGACCTTCGGCTTCGGGGTGGAGGGCGGCCCGCTGGTCGCCGAGGACGGCACGGTCTTCTCCTCCACGTACATCCGCTCCTGCGTCGACGCCGGTGACGTGGGCGCCGCGGCGGCCGCGCTGGGCCGCCCGCACCGGGTGGAGGGCGTGGTGGTCCGCGGCGACCAGCGCGGCCGGGTGCTGGGGTTCCCCACCGCGAACCTGCTCTGCCACCGGTACGCGGCGGTGCCCGCCGACGGGGTGTACGCCGCCCGCCTGATCCGTCGCGGTCAGTCCGAGCCGCTGATGTCCGCGGTGTCGGTCGGCACCAACCCGACCTTCTCCGGTCGGGAGCGGCGGGTGGAGGCGTACGCGCTGGATTTCGACGGCGACCTGTACGGCGAGCGGCTGGCCCTGGACTTCGTGGCGCACCTGCGCGGTCAGGTCCGCTACGACTCGATCGAGCCGTTGATCGCCCAGATCGAACAGGACGTCGTACGCACCCGGCGCGCTCTGAGCTGATCATCCACCGGGCCGCGCAGGCCCTTGGCCGGCTGTTACCCGTGGGTGCTGGTAGTCTTGCGGGGACGTCGGGTGACCGGCGTGGGGCCTCGCGTGCCTGCTCGACGCCGCGGGTGCGAGGTACCGGTCCGTTCCCGGTCCATCGGGACGACGGACACCTACTTGATCAACCCATCGAAACAGGGAGAACATGGCGCTCGACCAGGAAGCCAAGGCCAGCATCCGCGCGGAGTACGCGACCGCCGAGGGCGACACCGGTTCGCCGGAGGTCCAGGTCGCGGTCCTCACCAAGCGGATCGCCGAGCTGACCGAGCACCTGAAGGTGCACAAGCACGACCACCACAGCCGCCGTGGGCTGCTGCTGCTGGTCGGCCGTCGCCGTCGGCTGCTCAACTACGTCCAGAAGAAGGACATTGCCCGCTACCGGACGCTCATCGAGCGGCTCGGTCTGCGCCGGTGACGTGACGGGGGAGTGGCCCACCGGCCGCTCCCCCGATCGGCGTCCCACCTGAAGAACACGGGCCGCGCGACCAACCCGAGAGGGAGCCGGTCAGCGTACCGGTCTCCGGTAGTGGCCCCCGGGAACCCGGCAGTACGCCGGCCACCCGGGCGCTTCGATCGAAGACCGGCCGGCTGAGCAGCTCCCCGACGTCGCGGGCCCACGACGCGAAGGAGCACGACAGCACATGACCGAGACCAAACTCGGCACCGAATCCCGCACCGCCGTGATCGACAACGGGTCCTTCGGCACCCGCGAGATCACCTTCTCCACCGGTCGACTGGCTCGCCAGGCCGCCGGTTCGGTCATCGCCCAGCTGGGCGAGACGGTGGTCCTCTCCGCCACCACCGCCGGTAAGCACCCGAAGGAGCAGTTCGACTTCTTCCCGCTGACCGTCGACGTCGAGGAGCGGATGTACGCCGCGGGCCGCATCCCCGGCTCGTTCTTCCGCCGTGAGGGTCGGCCCAGCGAGGACGCGATCCTCACCTGCCGCCTGATCGACCGGCCGCTGCGCCCGTCCTTCGTGAAGGGCCTGCGCAACGAGGTCCAGGTCGTCGAGACCATCCTCGCGCTCGACCCGCAGCACCCGTACGACGTGGTGGCCATCAACGCGGCCTCGATGTCGACCAAGCTCTCCGGCCTGCCGTTCTCCGGCCCGATCGGCGCGACCCGGGTCGCCCACATCGACGGCCAGTGGGTCGCCTTCCCGACCCTGGAGGAGCTGGCCCGCGCCACCTTCGACATGGTCGTGGCCGGCCGCACCCTCGACGACGGCGACGTCGCGATCATGATGGTCGAGGCCGAGGCCACCCCGAACGCCGTCGCCCTCATCTCGGCCGGTGCCACCGCCCCGACCGAGGAGATCGTCGCCAGCGGCCTGGAGGCCGCCAAGCCGGCGATCCGTGAGCTGTGCCGCGCGCAGAGCGAGCTGGCCGAGGTCGCCGCCAAGCCGGTCACCGAGTTCCCGGTCTTCCTGGACTACCAGGACGACGTGTACGACGCGGTCGCCGACCTGGCCCGCGGCGAGGTGGCCGAGGCGGTCACCATCGCCGGCAAGGCGGACCGCGAGGAAGCCCTGGACCGGGTCAAGGCCCGGGTCGCCGAGGAGTTGGGCGCTCGGTTCGAGGGTCGGGAGAAGGAGCTCAGCGCCGCCTTCCGCTCGCTGACCAAGTCCGAGGTGCGCAACCGCGTGCTGCGCGAGCAGGTCCGCATGGACGGCCGCGGCCCGCGCGACATCCGGCCGCTGACCGCCGAGGTCGGCGTGCTGCCCCGGGTGCACGGTTCGGCGCTGTTCGAGCGCGGCGAGACCCAGATCCTGGGTGTCACCACGCTGAACATGCTCCGCATGGAGCAGATGGTGGACACGCTGTCCCCGGAGAACCGCAAGCGCTACATGCACAACTACAACTTCCCGCCGTACTCGACCGGTGAGACCGGCCGGGTCGGCTCGCCGAAGCGGCGCGAGATCGGCCACGGTGCGCTCGCCGAGCGTGCGCTGATCCCGGTGCTGCCGTCGCGCGAGGAGTTCCCGTACGCCATCCGGCAGGTCTCCGAGGCGCTCGGCTCCAACGGCTCCACCTCGATGGGCTCGGTCTGCGCGTCGACGCTCGGCCTGCTCTCCGCGGGTGTGCCGCTGAAGGCGCCGGTCGCCGGCATCGCCATGGGGCTCATCTCGGACGAGGTGGACGGCAAGACGCAGTACGTGACGCTTACCGACATCCTCGGCGCCGAGGACGCGTTCGGTGACATGGACTTCAAGGTCGCCGGCACGCCGGAGTTCGTCACCGCGCTGCAGCTCGACACCAAGCTCAACGGCATCCCGTCGGACGTGCTGGCCGCCGCGCTGCAGCAGGCGAACGAGGCCCGGCAGATCATCCTCGGTGTGATGAAGGCCGCGATCGAGGCTCCGGCCGAGATGTCGGACTACGCGCCGCGGGTCACCACCGTCAAGATCCCGGTGGACAAGATCGGCATGGTGATCGGCCCGAAGGGTCAGACCATCAACGCGATC
The DNA here is from genome assembly GCF_040675595.1 of Micromonospora sp. NPDC049580. NCBI lineage: Bacteria > Bacillati > Actinomycetota > Actinomycetes > Micromonosporales > Micromonosporaceae > Micromonospora > Micromonospora sp. NPDC049580. The sequence continues at coordinate 754 of NZ_JBFAPG010000339.1, read as the reverse complement.
CAGGACGAGACCGGCGCCGAGATCTCCATCGAGGACGACGGCACGATCTACGTTGGCGCCACCAACGGCCCGTCGGCCCAGGCGGCCGTCGACCGGATCAACGGGATCGCTAACCCGACGCTGCCCAAGCAGGGCGAGCGGTTCCTCGGCACGGTGGTCAAGACCGCCGCGTTCGGCGCGTTCATCTCGCTGCTGCCGGGCCGCGACGGCCTGCTGCACATCTCCAAGGTGGGCGACGGCAAGCGGGTCGAGCGCGTTGAGGACTTCCTCAACGTCGGTGACCGGGTCGAGGTCGAGATCGCGGACATCGACGCCCGCGGCAAGATCTACCTGGACAAGGTTCGCCCGGAGGGCGCCGAGGCTCCGGCCGCCGGTGAGGCCGCTGGCGGCGACCGACCGGCTGGTCGGGACCGGGGTGACCGGGGCCCGCGTGACCGCGGTGACCGTGAGCGTGGCGGCGACCGTGGCGGTCGTGGCCCGGAGCGCGGCGGCGAGGGCGGCAACGGCGGCAACGGCGGCGGCGAGGGTGGTGGCGAGGGCGGCGAGCGTCCGCGCCGCCGGACCCGGCACAGCTGACCACCAGCACCTGCAACACCCACCCCTCGTCGAACCGGGAGCAACACGTGAGTCGGGCCTTCAGTGCGCCGTTTCCACCGGATCGACGGGGGGTGGCTGCGTCCCGGGACAATGGGGCGGGCCGCTCCGGCGGCGCCGCCCGCGCGGTGACCCGGACGCTCAGCGACGACCCGCTGGG
>NZ_JBFAPG010000338.1:0-6973 GCF_040675595.1 Micromonospora sp. NPDC049580 | reverse complement strand
CCCCCCCCCCCCGCGCCCCCCCCCCGGCGCGTCTGTGGTGTGGCAAGCTCGATCGCATGCGGCTGGAGAACGTCTGGTTGCGGTATCACCGGCGTGGTCCGTGGGTGCTGCGGGGCGTGGATGTGCGGATCGGCCCGGGTGAGGTCGCGGTCGTCCTGGGCCGCAACGGGGTGGGCAAGTCCACGCTGCTCCAGGTGGCCGCCGGGGTGCTGCGGCCGGGCCGGGGTCGGGTCGTCGACCGGCCAGCCCGGGTGGGCTGGGTCCCGGAGCGTTTCCCGGCCGACCAGCCCTTCACCGTCTCCCGTTACCTGACCAGCATGGCCCGCGTTGCCGGGTTGGGGCGGTCGGCCGCCGACGAGGCGGTGACAACCTGGACGCAGCGGCTCGGCCTGGGCGCGTTCAGCTCGGTGCGGCTTCCGGAGCTGTCCAAGGGCACCGCGCAGAAGGTGGGTCTCGCCCAGGCCATGCTGCGACCGCCCGGCCTGCTGGTGCTCGACGAGCCGTGGGAGGGCCTCGACGCCGCGACCCGCGAGCTGGTTCCCGAGCTGATCGACGAGGTGCTGGCCGACGGCGGCACGGTCCTGGTCAGCGACCACCGCGGGGAAACGGTCCGGCTGCCGGGCGCGCGCCGCTGGTCGGTGGCCGCCGGCTCGCTGACCGAGGAGACCGCGTCGACCGACGAGGAGGCCATCGCGGTGGTCGAGGTAGCGGTGCCGGCCGCGCGGGTCGCCAGCACCGTCGCCCGGTTGCGCGCCGAGGGCCACCAGATTCTTCGGGTACGCGCCGACACCTCCATCACCGCACCGCAGGCCCGGCCCGCGGCTGCACCGCTGCGGCCGGCCGGTGAACCGGCTCTCGACCAGCCCGAGGGCGTGGACGCGGTCGAGCAGGCAGCGGGGGAGGCCCGGTGAGCGCCCTGGTGCGGATGCGACTGGCGGGTTTCCTGCGGACCGGTCGGGCGTTGGCGCCGTTGCTCGCGGGTCTCGTCGTGCTCGGCACGCTCTACGGCGGCGGCCGGTCCCAGCCGGCGGAGGCGTACGGCGTCTCGGCCGTGGTGCTCTTCCCGGTGCTCGCCTGGCAGACCAAGATCCTGCTGGACATCGAGCCGGACGTGCAGCGCCGGCTCGCCCAGGTGACGGTCGGGGTGGCCCGGGAGCGCCTGGCCGGGCTCCTGGCGGCCGGCGTGGCGGCGCTGGTCGCGGTGGCGGTCGCGCTGCTATTCCCCTGGTTGGTGGGCGGGGTCACCGGCCCGGTCGAGCCGGGGGACCGGTCGGTGCCGGTCGGCATCGCGCTGGGACTGTGGGCGCACCTGCTGGCCGTACCCGCGGCGGTCGCCCTCGGGGCGCTGGCCAGCCGGGCGTCGGTGGGCGGTGCCGCGTACGGCGTGGCGGTGCTGGCCCTCGGCGGTGTCGGCGCGGTGGCGCTCGGTCTGCGCGGTTCGGTGGCGCCCTGGCTGGTGCCGCCGATCATGGCCACCGCGCGGACGACTGCGGGTGACGCCGCCGCGCTGACCCTGCTCGGGCTCACGCTCTGGGCGTCGGCGTGGAGCGCGGCGGTCACCGCCGGCTATTTGTGGCGGCGGCGGGCCCAGGGCTGACCAGCGACGCTGCCCGTGACCCGGCTCACCGGGGGCGATTTGGCGCTGGTGGTGCGGGCGCGTACTCTTCAACCGTCATCCGTGTTTCCATGGATGAGGAACCACCCAGAGACCGCTGGTCACCGTGCTCCGGCACGGTCGAAGGTCCCGCGACAACGGGCGACCCGCGTAGGGCGGCAAGCGTAACTCGGCAGTGAGCATGGTCCGCCGACCGTGACGATCCGCCGGCCCTCGCCCCGTGCGCCCTGCGCCGGGGCTTTTCGTTGTCGTGCTGCCTCCGCCCCCGCTCCGGCTTCGGCCGTGTCGGGGACCAGCCTCGAGTAACGAGAGAGGAGGGACATGGCGGACAAGCCGATCCGGGCCGACAAGGCCACGGCCGTCGCTGAGCTGACCGAGAGCTTCCGCAACGCGGGCGCCACCGTGCTGACCGAGTACCGCGGTCTGACGGTTTCCCAGCTCACCCAGCTGCGGCGCTCGCTCGGCGCCGAGACCAGCTACACGGTCGCGAAGAACACGCTGGCGAAGCGTGCCGCGACGGACGCGGGCATCAACGGCCTCGACGAGCTGTTCACCGGTCCTACCGCGCTGACTTTCGTTTCGGGCGACGTCGTCGAGGCGGCGAAGGGGCTTCGCGACTTCGCGAAGGCCAACCCGAAGCTCGTCATCAAGGGCGGTGTCTTCGAGGGCAGGGCCATTTCCGCGGCCGAGGTCACGAAGCTCGCCGACCTGGAGTCCCGCGAGGTGCTGCTGGCCAGGATGGCCGGCGCGATGAAGGGCAACCTGAGCAAGGCCGCGGCCCTGTTCCAGGCACCGCTCTCCAAGGCCGCCCGCGCGGCGGCCGCCCTTGCGGACAAGAAGCGCGAGCAGGAGGGCGCCGAGGCGGCCTGAGGCCGCGCGGCGCACCCACGTTCTTAGACAACCTTTAGAAAGGACGCCAGACATGGCGAAGCTCAGCACCGACGAGCTGCTCGACGCGTTCAAGGAGATGACGCTGATCGAGCTCTCCGAGTTCGTGAAGCAGTTCGAGGACACCTTCGAGGTCACCGCCGCCGCTCCGGTCGCGGTTGCCGCCCCCGGTGGCGCCCCGGCCGCCGCCGAGGCCGAGCCGGAGAAGGACGAGTTCGACGTCGTCCTCGAGGCTGACGGTGGCAAGAAGATCCAGGTCATCAAGGTCGTGCGCGAGCTGACCGGCCTGGGCCTCAAGGAGGCCAAGGACGCGGTCGAGTCCGCGCCGAAGGCCATCCTGGAGAAGGTCAACAAGGAGACCGCCGAGAAGGCGAAGGCGAAGCTCGAGGGTGAGGGCGCCAAGGTCACCCTCAAGTGACCTGACGTTCCACCTGCGCGTGCCCGGCCCAGTGAGCCGGGACACGATCGCGTCGCGGCGGGCGGTGATCCGACACGGATCGCTGCCCGCCGTGTTTCGTGGATCCAGCGACAACCGTCCTGAGCTGGGCGTCGATGGTCGATGCCGGACCACCGGACGAGGGGCCCCGGTCGCCCTCAGGTGGGAAAGAACCGACGACCCGGATACCGGCCCTTGACGCGGCCCCGGCCTGCCAGGCACGCTGAACACCAGCAAGACACCGCGCTTGCGACGGCCACGACGTGGGTAATGACAGCGGCGGCACCAGCGGCCGCGGCAACCCGAGCGGCCCAGTGGGGACGTTGCGTTCTGAGCGGCCCGGCAGACCCCGGTTTACGGGGGCCGAGGCGCGTTCCGCGAACGACCTGCGGGGTGGGCTGGACAGCGGTTAGCCTCTCGGCTACACTGCTAGTTTGCGCTGCCTTCCGACTTGACCCCTGCTCGGAAATGTCCGTTTACGGATATTTCTGGTGGGGTCATTGGAGTGCACGCGTACCAGCCGTTCTGCAGCACCGGTCCTCGGAAGGACGCATCTTGGCAGCTTCCCGCCCTGCGAAGACCAGTCGTACGTCGAGCGCATTCGCTCCCCGCCGAGTTTCATTCGGCAGGATCACCGAACACCTCGAGGTCCCCAACCTCCTTGCCATCCAAAACGAGTCCTTCGACTGGCTCGTCGGCAACGAGGCTTGGCAGGGCCGGTCGGCGGACGACCCGCACGCACGCTCGGGTCTCGCGGAGATCCTTGAAGAGATCAGTCCCATTGAGGACTTCTCCGGCACCATGTCACTCTCCTTCTCGGCGCCGCGCTTCGACGAGGTCAAGGCCTCGATCGAGGAGTGCAAGGAGAAGGACCTGACCTACTGCGCTCCGCTCTTCGTGACCGCGGAGTTCACCAACAACACCACTGGCGAGATCAAGAGCCAGACGGTGTTCATGGGTGACTTCCCGATGATGACGCCCAAGGGCACCTTCGTCATCAACGGCACCGAGCGCGTCGTGGTCAGCCAGCTCGTCCGGTCTCCGGGCGTGTACTTCTCCAAGGAGCCGGACAAGACCTCCGACCGCGACCTCTCCAGCGTCAAGGTCATCCCGAGTCGGGGTGCCTGGCTGGAGTTCGACATCGACAAGCGCGACACGGTCGGCGTACGCATCGACCGCAAGCGTCGGCAGGCCGTCACGGTCCTGCTCAAGGCCATCGGATGGTCGGCCGAGCGGATCCGTGAGCGGTTCGGCTGGTCCGAGCTGATGATGACCACGCTCGAGAAGGACCACATCGCCGGCGCCGACGAGGCCCTGCTCGACATCTACCGCAAGCTGCGCCCTGGCGAGCCGCCGACGCGCGAGAACGCCCAGACCCTGCTCGACAACCTCTTCTTCAACCCGAAGAGGTACGACGTCGCCAAGGTCGGGCGCTACAAGTTCAACAAGAAGCTCGAAGTCGACGTGCCGATCACCACCGGCACGCTGACCGAGGACGACATCGTCGCCACCGTGGAGTACCTGTGCCGGCTGCACGCCGGTGAGGACGGCTACGAGGCCGACGACATCGACCACTTCGGCAACCGTCGCCTGCGCACCGTGGGTGAGCTGATCCAGAACCAGGTTCGGGTCGGCCTCTCCCGCATGGAGCGGGTCGTCCGCGAGCGGATGACCACGCAGGACGTCGAGGCGATCACCCCGCAGACCCTGATCAACATCCGCCCGGTGGTGGCGGCGATCAAGGAGTTCTTCGGTACGTCGCAGCTGTCCCAGTTCATGGACCAGACCAACCCGCTGGCGGGCCTGACCCACCGGCGTCGGCTGAGCGCGCTCGGCCCGGGTGGTCTGTCCCGGGAGCGGGCCGGCTTCGAGGTCCGCGACGTGCACCCGTCCCACTACGGCCGGATGTGCCCGATCGAGACGCCGGAAGGCCCGAACATCGGCCTGATCGGCGCGCTGTCCACCTTCGCCCGGGTCAACCCGTTCGGCTTCATCGAGACGCCGTACCGGAAGGTCGTGGAGGGTCGGGTAACCGACCAGATCGACTACCTGACCGCGGACGAGGAGGACCGGTTCGTCAAGGCCCAGGCCAACGCGCGGCTGAAGGCGGACGGCACGTTCGCCGAGGAGCGGGTGCTCTGCCGTCGTAAGGGCGGCGAGACCGAGGACGTCGTTCCCGGTGCCGTCGACTACATGGACGTCTCGCCCCGGCAGATGACCTCGGTCGCGACCGCCATGATCCCGTTCCTCGAGCACGACGACGCCAACCGGGCACTGATGGGCGCGAACATGCAGCGCCAGGCGGTGCCGCTGGTCAAGGCCGAGGCGCCGCTCGTGGGTACGGGCATGGAGTACCGGGCCGCGGTCGACGCTGGCGACGTGGTGGTCGCCGAGGTCGGCGGTGTGATCGAGGATCTCTGCGCCGACTACGTCACCATCCACCAGGATGACGGCCACCGCCGGACGTACCTGCTGCACAAGTTCCGCCGCTCCAACGCCGGCTCCTGCGTCAACCAGAAGCCGGTGGTCTTCGAGGGCGACCGCGTCGAGGCCGGTCAGGTCATCGCCGACGGTCCGTGCACCGACGAGGGCGAGATGGCGCTCGGACGCAACCTGCTGGTGGCGTTCATGTGCTGGGAGGGCCACAACTACGAGGACGCGATCATCCTGTCGCAGCGCCTCGTGCAGCAGGACGTGCTCACCTCGATCCACATCGAGGAGCACGAGGTCGACGCCCGGGACACCAAGCTCGGTCCGGAGGAGATCACCCGCGACATCCCGAACGTCAGCGAGGAAATGCTCGCTGACCTCGACGAGCGCGGCATCATCCGGATCGGCGCCGAGGTCGTCCCCGGCGACATCCTGGTCGGCAAGGTCACGCCCAAGGGTGAGACCGAGCTGACCCCGGAGGAGCGGCTGCTCCGCGCGATCTTCGGTGAGAAGGCGCGTGAGGTTCGGGACACCTCGCTGAAGGTGCCGCACGGCGAGACCGGCACGGTCATCGGTGTGCGCACGTTCTCCCGCGAGGACGGCGACGAGTTGCCGCCGGGCGTCAACGAGCTGGTCCGGGTCTACGTCGCCCAGAAGCGCAAGATCCAGGACGGCGACAAGCTCGCCGGCCGGCACGGCAACAAGGGCGTCATCTCGAAGATCCTGCCGATCGAGGACATGCCGTTCCTGGAGGACGGCACCCCGGTCGACATCGTGCTCAACCCGCTCGGCGTGCCGAGCCGGATGAACATCGGCCAGGTTCTGGAGACCCACCTCGGTTGGGTCGCCAAGACCGGGTGGAAGGTCGAGGGTGACGACGCCGACTGGAAGCGCCAGCTCCGCTCGATCGACGCGCACGAGTCCGAGGGTGACACCAACGTGGCCACCCCGGTCTTCGACGGTGCCCGCGAGGAGGAGATCTCCGGTCTGCTCGAGTCGACCCTGCCCAACCGGGACGGCAAGCAGCTGATCGGGCGTACCGGCAAGGCGCAGCTGTTCGACGGTCGTTCCGGCGAGCCGCTGCCGGACCCGATCGCGGTCGGCTACGTCTACATCCTGAAGCTCAACCACCTGGTCGACGACAAGATCCACGCTCGTTCGACCGGCCCGTACTCGATGATCACGCAGCAGCCGCTGGGTGGTAAGGCGCAGTTCGGTGGTCAGCGTTTCGGTGAGATGGAGTGCTGGGCGATGCAGGCGTACGGCGCTGCCTACGCCCTGCAGGAGCTGCTCACGATCAAGTCCGACGACGTGCTCGGCCGCGTGAAGGTCTACGAGGCCATCGTCAAGGGCGAGAACATCCCGGAGCCGGGCATCCCGGAGTCGTTCAAGGTGCTGCTCAAGGAGCTGCAGTCGCTGTGCCTCAACGTTGAGGTGCTCTCCAGCGACGGTGTGGCCCTGGAAATGCGCGAGACCGACGACGAGGTGTTCCGGGCCGCCGAGGAGCTGGGCATCGACCTGTCCCGGCGCGAGCCGAGCTCGGTCGAAGAGGTCTGAGGTGAGCGGTCGGGGGGGGGGGGGGGGGGGGCCGGCCCCCCCCCCCC
>NZ_JBFAPG010000337.1:0-6982 GCF_040675595.1 Micromonospora sp. NPDC049580 | reverse complement strand
GCCCGGGCCGCCGTCGGCCCTCGGGCTGGCGGCGGTCGGCACGGCCGCCGTCGTGCCGCCACTGAGCTGGTACGCCGGGCGCACGGCGGCCCGGGCCGGCCGGCGGCCGGTGTCCGCCTTCCGGGCGGTCATGCTGGTGGCCCTCATCGACGTCGTTCTGCTGGTGGCGAGCGGTCGGGTGGTGTGAGGGGCACCCGGGACGGTGGCATTGCCGGGTCCCCGTGCGGGCCTCGATCAGCTCCAACTACCCTGGAGCGCGGTCTGCGCGGGTATGGCCACCGTGCCCGGCGTACGGCCGGGTGGGGATCGTAACGAGGAGGACCGACGTGACGCGCTCGATCAGGGGATCCCGGCGGGCGGCCCTGCTGCTGTCCGGGATGGCGGCGGCTACCAGCCTGCTCGCGTCCGGATGCGGCGCCGGTCAGGTCGCCGAGACGGCTTTGAAGGAGCCGTCGGTCCAGGGCGTCAACCTCACGACCCCCAACGGCGCCTACTCGGTGCGTGGTCTGCTGGTCACCTACCCGGGCACCGAGGGTTACCGGGCCGGCCAGGACGCCCCGCTCAACGCCGTGATCTACAACGACTCGAAGAGCACCGTGACGGTCACCGTCACCACCCAGAGCGCGCGCGAGGTGTTGATCTCGGGTGGCTCGGCGAGCCCGACGCCGTCGGCCTCCGAGTCGGAGTCCGCCACCCCGTCGGGTTCGGGCAGCCCGTCGGCGACCCCGTCCGAGACCGGTTCGTCGTCGGCGACGCCGTCCGCCCCGGAGTCGGCGCGGGCGTCGGGTTCGGCGAGCGCGGCCGCGCCGGGCCAGCCCGCCCGGATCGAGCTGGCTCCGCTGAGCTACCTCCAGCTCAACTCGGAGGCCACCACGCAGCTGCGGCTGATCGGCCTGACCGAGGCGCTGCGCTCCGGCCAGAACGTCGTCGTGACCTTCGACTTCGGCAACGGCAGCACGGTCACCGGCCAGGCGCCGATCGCCGTCCCGCTCACCCCGGCCGCGCCCCCCTCGCCGATCATCGAGCGTGAGGGCGGCTACGAGGGCGACGAGGGCGGCGCCACCCACGGCTGACCCGACCCCGACATCGACGAACACCCCGGCGTGGGAACCACCACGCCGGGGTGTTTTCGTCGTACGAGAGGGCTAGCGTCCTGATGTGACCACCTCCCGATCGACCTCTGGCCGTGCCGGCACGGCCGGTGCCGCCCGCGGCCGGTCCGCCACCCGCGAGCCGCGTCCGGCGTACGAGTGCGACGCCTGCGGGCACCAGCCGCCCAAGTGGGTGGGTCGCTGCCCGGAGTGCGGCGAGTGGGGCTCGGTGGTCGAGTCCACGGTGACCGGCCCGACCGTCTCCGGTCGGGTGGTGAGCTCACGGCTGCCGGCCGAGCCGGCCCGGCCGATCGCCACCATCAGCGCCGCTCCGGCCCGCGCCCGGCCCACCGGCGTGAGTGAGCTCGACCGGGTGCTCGGCGGTGGGCTGGTGCCCGGGGCGGTGGTGCTGCTCGCCGGCGAGCCCGGCGTGGGCAAGTCGACCCTGCTGCTCGATGTGGCGCAGCAGTGGGCGGTGGGCGCCGGCAGCCCTTCCCTGGTGGTCAGCGGGGAAGAGTCGGTCAGCCAGGTCCGGCTGCGTGCCGAACGGATGGGCACCCTGCACGACCAGCTCTACCTGGCGGCCGAGAGCGACCTGGCCTCGGTGCTCGGGCACCTCGACGCGGTCAAGCCCGGCCTGCTGGTGCTCGACTCGGTGCAGACCATCTCGACCACCGGCACCGAGGGCGTGCCCGGTGGCGTGACGCAGGTACGCGCGGTCACCGCCGCGCTGGTCTCGGTCGCCAAGGAGCGGGGCATCGCCACCGTGCTGGTCGGCCACGTCACCAAGGACGGCCAGGTGGCCGGGCCCCGGGTGCTGGAGCACCTGGTCGACGTGGTGCTGCACTTCGAGGGCGACAAGCACTCCTCGCTGCGGCTGGTGCGCGGCGTCAAGAACCGGTTCGGCGCGGCCGACGAGGTCGGCTGCTTCGAGATGCACGAGGGCGGCATCAGCAGCCTGGCCGATCCGTCCGGGCTGTTCCTCACCCGCTACTCGGAACCCGTGCCCGGCACCTGCGTGACCGTGGCCATGGAGGGGCGGCGGGCCCTCGTCACCGAGGTGCAGGCCCTGATCGGCGCGACGGTTGCCGGCTCACCCCGTCGTACGGTCTCCGGCCTCGACTCCGCGCGCCTGGCGATGGTGCTCGCGGTCCTGCAACGGCGCACCGAGCGGTTGACCCTGCACGATCGCGAGGTCTTCGCGGCCACCGTGGGCGGCATCCGGGTCGTGGAGCCGGCGGCCGACCTGGCCGTCGCGCTGGCGGTCGCCTCCGGCGGGCTCAACCTGGCGATCGCGCCGCACCTCGTGGCGATCGGTGAGGTGGGGTTGACCGGCGAGGTGCGCCGGGTCGGAGCGGTGCCGCGCCGGCTGGCCGAGGCGGCCCGCCTGGGGTTCAAGGTGGCGCTGGTCCCGCCGGGCTGTGGCCCGGCCAGCACTGGCGCCGGGCCCGACGGGATGCGGGTGACCGAGGTCACTGACGTCCGCTCGGCGCTGCACCATGCGGCCCGCGCGTCCGCCGAGTGACCCAGCGTGCCGACGCGGGCGGCGATACCGGACAGCATCGGCGCAAGTGGAAACGGTTGGAAGGGCGGCATCGTGACACATCACAGTAACCACGACAGCACCCACCGCACGGCAGTCCGTAGACTGTGCCCGTGCCGATCGACCGCGATACCACCAAGCCTGCCGGCGCGCCGCCCCAGGCCCGCACCGGCGCCGTGGGCTCGCCAGCCCGCCCGATCAGCGTGAGCGTGACCACCGCCGCCGGGAGCGCCGGCGATCCGCTGCGGGCGAACCTCGCCCTGATGGCACCCGGCACCGCGCTGCGGGACGGGTTGGAGCGCATCCTGCGGGGGCGCACCGGCGCGCTCATCGTGCTCGGCTACGACAAGGTCGTCGAGGGTCTCTGCACCGGCGGCTTCCCGCTGGACGTCGAGTTCTCCGCGACCCGGGTCCGGGAGCTGTGCAAGATGGACGGGGCCGTGGTGCTCTCCAGCGACGGCACCCGCATCGTCCGGGCGGCCGTGCACCTGATGCCCGACCCGTCGATCCCGACGGAGGAGTCGGGCACCCGGCACCGCACCGCCGAGCGGGTCGCCCGGCAGACCGGTTACCCGGTGATCTCGGTCAGTCAGTCCATGCGGATCATCAGCCTCTACGTCAACGGCCAGCGGCACGTGCTGGACGACTCGGCGGCGATCCTGTCCCGAGCCAACCAGGCGCTGGCCACCCTGGAGCGGTACAAGCTGCGGCTGGACGAGGTTTCCGGCACGCTCTCCGCGCTCGAGATCGAGGATCTGGTCACCGTGCGGGACGCGGTGGCCGTGGTGCAGCGGCTGGAGATGGTCCGCCGGATCGCCGACGAGATCGCCGGTTACGTCGTCGAACTGGGCACCGACGGGCGACTGCTCGCCCTCCAGCTCGACGAGCTGATGGCCGGCGTCGACGCCGACCGCACCCTGGTCATCCGGGACTACCTCCCGGTCGGCCGCAAGTCCCGCACGCTGGACGAGGCGCTGGTCGAGCTGGACCTGCTCGGCGCCACCGAGCTGATCGACCTGGTGTCGGTCGCCAAGGCCATCGGCTACCCGGCCGCATCGGACGCGCTGGACGCCGCCGTCAGCCCGCGTGGCTTCCGACTGCTGGCCAAGGTGCCGCGCCTGCCGGTGGCCGTGGTCGACCGCCTGGTGCTGCACTTCGGCAGCCTCCAGCGGCTGCTGGGCGCGACGGTGGAGGACCTGCAGGCCGTCGAGGGCGTGGGCGACGCCCGGGCCCGGGGCGTCCGGGAGGGCCTGTCCCGGCTCGCCGAGGCGTCCATCCTGGAGCGGTACGTCTGACCCGGCTCAGCCGGTGATGGTGATCTTCACAGGTGCGCTGTACTTGGTGCCGACCCGCGCGAACACCTGGTACGTCCCGGCCGGCGGGAAGGGGCCGGCGGCCAGCCCGGCGCCATCGCAGCGGGTGGTGTCCCGCCCGTTCCAGCCCACCTGGTAGGAGCGCTCGAACCCGGGCGTGAAGGACTGCACATCCGAGCCCTGGACCTTGCCGCAGGTGTCCGAGGACCACACCTTCTCGGCACCGGCCTTGATGAAGATCTCCTGCAGGTCGGCGCCGACGTTGCGGCTGCACGTCCGCTCCGAGGTGTTCTTGATCTTCAGTTGCAGGTCGACCACCGCGCCGCGCTGTACCGAGGTGGGCCGCGCCACCGAGGTCACGCTGATCTCCGCGTCGGTGCAGGTGCCGTCGTCGACCGACCCGGCCGAGCCCAGCGACGGGTCGTTGCTGGTGGTCTCGGGGCTCGGGTCCGTGGCGTTCGGACCGGCCGACCGGTCCGCATTCGGATCGGCGGACCCGGACGCCGACGGCGCCCCGGTCTGCGGGCTCAACACCGAACCACCCGGCCCGGGACTCGCCGTGGACGTCGGAGTCGACGTCGGGCTCGCCCCCGCATTCGGTCGACCGCCGGAGCGGCCCGGGCCGGTGCAGGAGTAGAGCAGGACAATCAGGAAGAGAAGCCCCGCTCCGAGTACGACGGCGCGACGCCGCCAGTACACGGCGGGTGGCAGGGGGCCGACCGTCAGACGCATGATGCCCCCCACCGTAGCCGCGCGGCGCCCACCCGCACGTCACGACGCGCCGGAGCGCCACCGGCGCAGCACCGTAACACTCCACAGAGGACGGACGTGCCGACGTTCCGTCGCCCGTTCAGAGGTAGACCTTGCGCTGGTAGACGGCGTGCGCGCCGGCCACCCGATCCAGGAAGAGCAGCCCCGCGCAGTGGTCGATCTCGTGCTGCAACGCCCGCGCCTCGAAGCCGTCCGTCACCAACCGGACCGCCGCGCCGGTGCCCGGGAGGTCACCCTCCACCACCAGCCGACTGGCCCGCTTCACATCCCCGGTCAGGTCCGGCACCGACATGCACCCCTCCCGACCCGGCTTCCAGCGGGTCGCCTCGACCACCCGGGCGTTGCAGAGCACGAAGGTGCCGTGCACGGTGACCGCCTTCGGATGCCCGGTCACGTCGACGGCGAAGACCCGGGCAGCCACACCGACCTGCGGTGCCGCCAACCCCACGCAGCCCGGCGAGACCCGCATCGTGGCGACCAGGTCGGCGGCCAGCCGGACCGTCTCCTCGGCCGTCGGATCGACATCGTCCCCGGCCCGGCTCAACACCGGATGCGGGGCCGAGACGACGGCCCGCACCTCGCCCACCACGGCCAGCGACTCCGGCGTCCAGTCCCCCAGACCGGCGTACGCCTCGACGTCCCGGCCGGCGTCCGGCCCGCCCCGCCCGTCGCTCACAGCAGATCCGGGTCTGCCGGCCGGAGGGTGACCTCGACCCCCAACTCGGCGGCCGTCCGGTGCAGCCGTGCGGTCACCGCCTCGGCGACCCCCGCCGGCAACTCGACCTCGGCCAACACCACGTAGAGCGAACCCGCCAACCGCGTGCTCAGGTCGGTCACGTTTCCGCCGGCGTCCACCAGCACCCGGGTCATCGCCGCGACGATGCCCATCCGGTCCGACCCGTGCACCGCCAGCACGTACGGCTCGCCGGCCGGGGCCACCTCACCGTCGGGCGTGACCGCGCGTACGGTCGCCAGCAGTTGACCCTCGGCGGCCAGCGGCGCCAACGCCGCCTCCACCCCGGCGGCATCCGGGCCGGTGCAGATGAGGGTCATCGCGAAATGCCCCCGCAGCCGGGTCATCGTGCTGTCGGTGAGGTTCGCGCCCAGTCGGGCCAGCACCTCGGCGACGTCGGCCACGATGCCCGGCCGGTCCCGACCGATGACGGTGATCGCGAGCTCGTTCATCCGCGCATTCTGCCCGATCCGCCCACCGCCACCGCGACACCCCGCCCGAGCCGCCCATCCAGCGGGACCGGAGCGCGTGACATCATCGACGTCGCCATGACTCAACCCGATTTCGCCACAGTGGTCAGCCGGTGGTTCCAGCAGCACGCCCGTGACCTGCCGTGGCGGGAACCCGGGGTCAGCCCGTGGGCCATCCTGGTCAGCGAGGTCATGCTCCAGCAGACCCCGGTCGTCCGGGTGGTGCCGGCCTGGCACGCCTGGCTGGCCCGCTGGCCCGACCCGGCCGCGCTGGCGGCCGACACCCCGGCCGAGGCGATCCGGATGTGGGGGCGTCTCGGCTATCCCCGCCGGGCGGTCCGACTGCGGGAGTGCGCGGTCGCGATCGTGGACCGGCACGGCGGTCAGGTGCCGGACCGGCTGGAGCAGTTGCTGGCGCTGCCCGGCGTGGGCACCTACACGGCGCGTGCGGTGGCCGCCTTCGCGTACGGGCAGCGGCATCCGGTGGTCGACACCAACGTACGGCGGGTGGTCTGTCGCGCCGTGGCCGGTGAACCGGATGCCGGACCGGTCACCCGACCCGCCGACCTGGTCGCCACCGAGGAGCTGCTGCCGGCCGAGCCCGCCGCCGCGGCACTGGCCAGCGCCGCGTTCATGGAGCTGGGCGCGGTGCTCTGCACGGCCCGGTCACCACGCTGCACGGCCTGCCCGGTCGAGTCGGTCTGCGCCTGGCGGGCCTCCGGGCAGGAGCCGGCAACCGGCCCGACCCGCCGTCCCCAGCGGTACGCGGGCACCGACCGGCAGGTACGCGGACTGCTGCTCGGGGTGCTCCGGGAGACCACCGGGCCGGTCCCGCACCAGCGCCTCGACCAGGTCTGGACCGACGACGTGCAGCGCGCCCGGGCGTTGGCCGGCCTCGTACACGACGGGCTTGTGGAACCGGTCGGCACCGACTCGTTCCGGCTCGCCGGCGATGGCCCGTCCGCACCAACCGCCGACCTGAACGCCTGACACCCCTGCGAACCGGCCGCCGGTTCGCAGGGGTGCTCCCGTCACCTTTGCTCTGCTTCAACCCACGCAAC
>NZ_JBFAPG010000336.1:0-6998 GCF_040675595.1 Micromonospora sp. NPDC049580 | reverse complement strand
AGCACCTGGTGCGCGAGGGCCAGCCGGTCGTCCTCCTCGACGAGGGGCTCGGGGGTGACCCGGTGCAGCCGCCAGAGCATGGTGCGCAGGTTGGCGCGGGCCCGCTCCTCGTGCGAGCCGGGCCAGAGGGTGCCGGCAGCCTCCCAGCGGGCGCACCGCTGGCGTACGCCGAGGTAGGCGAGCAGCCGGCGCGCGCCCTGCGGCACCACGACGGACCGGCCGTCGCGTTCCAGCCCGAAGCCGCCGAGCAGACGCAGCGTGTACCGGGTTGGTCGCGCCACGCCGGCCTCCTGCGCCCCGGAGCGGACGTCCTGCGTCACCTCGTGAACTGCCATCCCTGCGCCCTTCGCACCCGATCACCGGTGTGGGAGTTCCACGCTCGGGTGTGGACGGTCCGCACGCCAGCGCAGTGTCGTCACACCGACCCGGCGAACGGCGGGGATCAGCCGTTCGCCGGAGCGATGACCGGCCGTTCAGCGCAGCTTGCTCAGCGTCCGGGCGTAGCCGGTCCACTCGGCGGCGTCGCCGACGTCGGCGCGTACCCCGGCCTCCTTCATGATGCCGAGCACCCGCTCGGCCGGCGCCTCGGCCAGCTTGCCGAGCGTGCTGATCCCGGCGCGGGTCAGCGCCGCGCGGGCCTTGGTGGGCACCCCGGCGAGCATGGCGATGTCGGCGTCGGCGACGTTCTCCAGTTCCGCGTCGATACCGAGCGCGGCGGAGACCGCCGACTGGGCGCCCGCCGTGGTCCGGACGATTGCCGCCTCCCGTTCGCTGACCTCGACGACCATCGCGTCCACGCTCGGGTAGCTGCTGTCCGCCGGCAGCACCTTGAGCACGTCGCGGATCGTCCGGCCGTCGGCCACCTGGTCCTCACCGAAGGTACGGATGAACTCCACCACCTTCACCTCGCGCGGGAAGCGCTGCCGCACGTCGGCGTTCTCGACGGCGTACCGGTCGAGGTAGGCGGCGCCCCGGACCTTCGGGCCGGCGACCACGTCCACGCCGAGGGTCTCGACGGCGGGCAGCACGATCGTGCCGGCCTTGGTCTGCCAGATGCTGACCTTCTTGTCCATGAACATCGTGGTGCCCATGTACCGGCCGAAGTCGAGCGTGCCGATGTAGTTGGGGATCTGCTCGAGCTGGTACGGGCCGGGGCTGACCTTCGTCTCGTGCACCGTGGAGTGCAGCCGGTTGATCTCGGCGCGGATCTCGTCGAGCAGCCGGCGCAGGCTCACCCGCATCGCGGCCATGCAGGAGAACGCCTTGGCCAGGTCGGTGCCGAGGTGGTCCAGGTCGTGCTCGATGCGGTGGAACCGCTCGTTGAAGCCCTGCTCGCCGGGCGTCTGCCCGGCCTGCACGACGTCCTCGCCGTCGACCCAGTCGGTGTGGGCGAAGGTGCGGGCGAACGGTGGAGGCGCGCAGCCCGGCTCCACCGCCGGGAACGGCTCGGCGTAGCTGAACACCCGCTTCGCGGTGCCCACGTTCTCGTAGATCCAGGAGGAGACCAGCACGCTGGCGTCCGACTGCGGGATGCCGTGTTCGGTGAACATCCGGTAGAGCTCGGTGACGGTCACCCCGTCGTAGTTGATCTCGCTCGCCATGATGATGTCCCTCTCAGAGCTGGTCGTACACGCCGCGGTGCCGGCGCTGCTGGAAGGTGCGGAAGGTCCGGGCCACCGCCGGGCGCAGCGGCTCGGCGTCGCCGTCGGCGTCGAGGTCGACGTGGTCACGCCGGATGCCGAAGGTGTTGATCTCCACGCCGAGCGGGCAGACCCGCGTCAGGGTGTTCATCAGCCGCTCGTACTGGGCCAGGGTCAACGCCACCCCGTCGGGCAGCTCCACCCGGAACTCGTACGGGTCGGTCAGCCCGGTCCGCACGTAGGACAGCGCCACCACGGCGACCAGACCGGCGTGGGTGGGGCGCAGCGTGGTCCGCGCGCCGACCGCCTTGATGTCCGCGGTGCCGCCGCCGAGCCCCACGGTGTACCAGCGGAAGCCGGTGGCCCGCCGCTCGGCCAGGTTGAGCCCGGCCTGGGGCAGCCCGATCACGCTGCACACCAGCAGCACCCGGTTGCCGGTGTCGACCAGCGGCAGCGCGGCGGCGAGATGCTGGTCGCGGAGCAGGCCGACCAGCCGGGCCAGCCGGTCGGCGGCGGCCGGCTGCCCGGCGATCAGCGCGGACGCCAGCGCCGCCGGCAGCTCGATGGTCTCCACCAGCTCGTCGGGGAGCCGGTTCAGCGCGGCCACCACGGGCGCCGGGTCGCGTACCGCGGGCAGGCCGGCGGCGGCCAGGACCGCATCGACCGGCTGCCCGGCCGGCCGGGTCGGTACGCCCGCCCACCGGGTCCGGGCCGCCGCGTCGGTCATCGGCGTCCACGCCGGCTCCCCCGCGCCCGTCCACGCCGTCGCCGCGGCGGCCAGGCCGGCCAGCAGCAGCGCGTTGCCACCCGGGTCGCCCGGCGCGTGGAACTGCGCCTCGACGGCCACGTCGGCGCCGACCGTGGCGGCCGTCGGCGCGGTCACCGCCAGCCCACGGGTGGGCAGGTGCGACAGGTACATCCTGGTGGTGCTGATCCGGTGCGTCGTCTGCACCCCGCACACCCGCCACAGCCACGCCACCTCGCCGTCGGCGGCCACCGTGGGCACACCGGCGGCGCGGGCGGCGGCGATCAGGGCCTCGGCGGTCCGGTCGCCGGTGACCGCGCGACCGGTGTCCAGCACCCGGTTGCGCAGGTCGGTGGCCTGCGCGGGGGTCGGCCAGCTCACGTCCACGCCGAGGCCCAGCTCGTAGCGACTGCCACCGGCGTCGTCCTGGGCCCGGGTCACCTGCCACACCAGGGTCGAGCCGAGCGCCCGGCAGACGCGCCCGGCGCGGTCCAGCGCGGTGGCCAGCGGCGGCGCGATGGCGTGCGCGCTGTCGAAGGCGTACGACTGCCGCAGGCTGGCGCGCAGCGCCGTGACCTCGGTCAGCCGGCCGGACGGCAGCGCCCGAGCGGCGTGCGTGGTGTTGTTCGGCGGGGTGTTGGCGGGCAGCACCAGGCGGTCGCGGCGCAATTGGGCGAGGAAGTTGGTGCGGTGCTGCGGATCACCGGCGGCGACCAGCCGGATCGCCACCGCGAACCGGTCGTCCTCCTCGCGCAGCGTGAACCGGGCGCCGCCGGGCAGGTCGGCGAAGAGCCCCGCGTTCGGGTCGGTGTCCGCGCCGGGGCCGTTGAGCAGCCGGCGTATCGCGCCCGGAGTGGGCAGCAGGAACCGCCGGTAGAGCCCCAACCGGTGGGCGTACGCGGCGTCCGCCTCGCGGGCCGGCGGCGCCAGCCGGCGGGCGTACACGTCGCCGCTGGCCGGCTCGTGCACCAGCTCGTCGACGAACCGGGCCACCCCGACGTCCGCGCCGATCCGGTCCAGCGCGTCACGTCGGGCGTGCGCGAGGGTCCGGTAGGCGTGCACCTCCCGCGCCGTGCGGCGCAGCCGGTGCTTCTCGTACGACACCAGGTAGAGCAGCCGGCCCAGGTTGCCCTCCACGACGGCCAGCTCGACCAGGGCGGTGAGCGCCGCACCGGTGACCGCCGTGGCGGCCGCCCCGTCGACGGCCCGCTCGGCCGTCACAGCGACGGAAAACGGCGCTACCAGCGGCTCGTCGGCGGTGTCCGGCGCGTATGCCGGCACCGACGCTCCCGCGGCGGACCAGGGCGCGAAGACCACCGGCGGCAGCACCCGCTCGTCCCCGCCGCCGCCGGGGTTGACGGTGACGCTCACCCGGACGGTCTCCTCGACCAGGTCGCGACGCAGCACGACGGTGAGCAGGGGGTGCCGACTGGTCCAGTCCACCGCGGCGGCGCCGGTGGTGGCGAGCGGCACGACGACCCGGCGGACGGTCCCCGGGTAGGGGCCCTCCAACTGGTCGACGAGGTTGCGTTCGACGGACGGATCGGCGCCGTCCACCGGCACCCGGATGTCGGTCATCGCGCCCCCGCTCAGACGATCCGGAACGGCCGGGGATCGTCCCGGTCGACGTAGACGGGCACCTGGTTGGCGGCGAGCACCGCGTTGTCGCCGACCGGCAGCCGCTGCACCCCGTCGCCGGTGGGCGCGCTGCCGGTCACCACCACCGCCGAGTCGGCCGGGAACCGCACGAGGCGCAGCCCGCGTACGTCGGCGACGCCCGGCTCGTTCATCAGCGTCCAGATCACCTCGGCGGCCCGGACCGGCTCACCGAAGGGCAGCTCGTCGACGTAGCGGCGCAGCCGCGCGTGCAGCCGGGCGCGCAGCTCGGTGGCGGCGGTGGACGCGTTCACCGTCTCCTTCGAACCGGTGGGCAGCGGCAGGCCACGGATCACCAGGTCCGCCTCGACGCCGATGCCGACCTCGTCGGCCCGGTCCACCGAGGCGAAGATGCCCACCGGGCGCAGGTCCTCGATGACGGACTCGACGGCGGCGTGCAGCCCGTCCGGCCCGTCCCAGATGGCGGCGGCGGTCGGCGCGACGAGCACCGTGACGTAGTACGGGTTACCCAGGTCGCGTTCGGTGCTGAAGACCCGCTCGATGAAGTTGAAGTTGCCGAAGATCGACTGGTTGAGGTCCAACCCGCCCCGGCCGTCGAAGACCTGCACCTGACGTACGCCGGGCACGGTGGCCACGGCCAGGCCGATCGCCTCGGCCGTCCAGATCGAGCGGGGCGCGGCCAGCAGCAGTTGCCGGTAGCGGGCGTCGGAGACCTGCTGTTCACCCCCGGTCAGCGCGACGGTGTGGGTGATCTCGACCAGCTCCTTACCGGCCGCCTGCTCGGCGTCGTCGAGGTCGGCCAGCAGGGTGTCGGCCCGGTTCCAGCGGTCGATCTTCTGGTTAACCTGCGTCGGGTCGAGGTTGTGCGCCGGGCCGGGATAGAAGGCGGCGACGGCCGGTTCGCGCTCGCCGACGGCGGCGGAGAGCACCACTGTCTCGTCCAGGGCCACGTGGTGCCCGCCGGGGGTGGACAGCCGGGCGCCCCGGGGCAGCGTGAGCGGGGTGTGGCCGGCGGGCAGCGCCGCCTTCAGCTTCAGTTTCACCGTGCCCCGCGCGGGCAGGTACGGCCGGGCGATGCCGAGTTCCTCGCCGAGGCGGGTCAGCGCGTCGGCGGTCGCCGACACGACGAAGGAGTTGTCGTAGACCGCGCCGAGCGCCGCCCACAGTCGGGCGTCCTCCAGGGCGGCCAGTTCGAGGACCTTGCGCAGCACCGCGCCGCTGGTCAGGTCGACGTCCTCGCCGAAGAGCAGCCGGGCGGTGGCCAGTTTCTCGGCGAGCAGGCGGGCGAAGGACTTGGGCACGAAGCCGGTCTCGACGATGCCGAAGCCGGTCGAGCCGGTGGCCCGCAGCGCGGCGGCGTCGACGGCGAGGACATCGGCCAGCTCGGCCGGGAGGGTCGGGTCAGACACTGGGCAGCTCCCCGAGGCGCACCGAGAGCCGGTCGTCGGTGATGGTTTCGAACTGGACCTGCACCTGCAGGGTGCGCGACGAGCGCAGGGCGGTCGCCGCCGCGTCGTCGGCACTTCCCGCGCCGAGTCGGCCGTCGTCGAGGTTCACGTCGACGATCTTGCGGACCCGGGGATCGCGGTCGAGCAGCGTGATGATGCCGATGCGGACCTGCTCGCGGATGAGATTCGGCTCGATCTGCTCGGCGAGGGCGTTGAGCCCGTCGAAGCCGAAGGTGGCGTCGAAGACGTTCGAGCCGCGCAGCGTGGTCAGCGCCACCGCGAGGCTCTGCGCCACGTTGCCGGTGCCCTCGACGAGGGCCAGCGCCCGGCCGTTCGGGCCGTCGTCGAAGACGATGTCCCGGGCCAGGTCCACCCCGGGCATGGTGGGTTCGAAGGCGAGGCCCCAGCCGAGGTAGCGGCGCTGGGCGGCCTGCCGTTCGCGCTCGGTGCGGTCCATCTCAGACCGCCTTCAGTTTGCTCTGCCCGGCGGTGGCCGCGAGGCCGGAGGTGCTGCCGTTGGTGGCGCCGCTGAGGGTGTCCAGCGCCACCCCGGCGCCCCCGACGTGCAGCTTCTGCGCGGCCCCGGACGCCGACACGACGTTCTTGCACTGCACGGTGGAGCTGCTGTCGGTGATCGCGCACCCGCTCACCGACTTGCCGGTGATGCCGTCCGGGCGGACGACCGGGGCGCCGGCCACCGTCAGCTTGGCCTGCCCGGCCGGGGTGACCGTGCCCTGGCTGGGGCAGTGCACGTTGCTCGACGTGGTGAGCACGAATGCCATGTCGTTCTCCTCAGTGGACGTTCATCGCGTTGTCGACCTGGACGTCGACGTCGTCGGCGGCGATGCTCACCGTGCCGCCGCTGATGTTCACCGCGCCGTTGCCGGCGTCCAGGTCGATCCGGGTGGCGGTGATGGTGATCGAGCCGTCCTGCTTCATGACGATCGACGACCCGCCGGCGGCGTGCTCGATGGTGATGCTGTCGGCCTCGTCGGCGCGTTGCGGGCGCTGCCCCCGTCCCTGCAGCTGGTCCCGGCCCACCCGCACGGTCAGCTCGCCCAGCTCGATGACGCGGTTGCCGTCGCCGTCGGTGAGGTCGTGCGTGACCTTGCCGTCGTGGTCGGCGGGCACCACCGAGTCGCCGATCGACGAGCGGCTGTTCGTAGCCACCCCGACCGGCAGCGACAGCCACCAGTCCCCCGGCTGCGACACCGGGGCGTGCCCGGTGGGCCAGAGCGCGCCCACCTCCACCGGGTCATCGGGGGCGCCGTTGCGGTAGGCCAGCGCCACCCGGGTGCCCGGATAGCGGGGCAGGATGAGCCCGCACCCACCCCAGGCGAACGGGGTCAGGTAGGTCACCCCGGGCAGCGGCGCGGGCTGTTCCCGGCGTACCGGCAGACGGCGGGCGGCGTTGGGCCGGCCGTCCGAGCGGACCAGGCCCTCCCACACCGTCTCGGTCTGCGCGGGCGGCTCGACCGCGCCGCTGGCGTTGGTGGCGGCGGCGCGTACCTCGCCGATCTCCAGGCCGCGCGTCTCGCCCCGGGCGGC
>NZ_JBFAPG010000335.1:0-7021 GCF_040675595.1 Micromonospora sp. NPDC049580 | reverse complement strand
GATCGGTCCGCCCTGGTTCGTCGACAGCCGAGGGGTGACCGTCGGTGAGCGGCTTCACACGGGGCGTTCGTATTGGCGTGGACGTCGGTCAGGTGCGCGTCGGGGTGTCCCGCTCGGATCCGGACGGGGTGCTGGCCACGCCGCTGGTCACCCTCGCCCGCGATCTCACCGCCGCGCCGGACGCGGTGCCGAGCGACCTTGCCCAGCTCGCGGCCCTGGTGGCCGAACATCAAGCGGTCGAGGTTGTCGTCGGCCTTCCGGTCAACCTGGCCGGCAAACACGGTCCCGCGGCGGTCGGAGTGAAGGCGTACGCTGACCGATTGGTCGATGTGATAGCGCCCGTACCGGTAACGCTTACCGACGAGAGGATGTCGACCGTGGTCGCTTCTCGTAGGCTTGCCGAACGTGGCGTCCGAGGTAAACGTCAACGTGCGGTTGTCGACCAGGCGGCCGCGGTGGAGATCCTGCAGAGCTGGCTGGACGCGCAGCGGAGGCGGACGTAATGATCGACGATCTGGATCTTGGGTTTGACGAGCCGGAGCGGGGTGAGAAGGGCCGGCACCGGCGCAGCTTCCGTAAGCGCAAGGGCGGTTCTGGTGGTGGCCGGGGCAAGACCTTCCTGGCGCTGCTGATGGCCCTGCTCCTGTTGGGCGGCATCGGTGGCGGCGCGTTCTACGGGTTCGACCGGATCCAGAACTACTTCGTCACCCCCGACTACGACGGTGCCGGGTCCGGTGAGATCACCGTCGAGATCAAGAACGGCGCGTTGCTGGCCGACATGGCCGACGCCCTGGTCGCGGCGGACGTGGTGAAGAGCCAGAAGGCGTTCATCGAGGCCGCCGAGGCCAACTCGCGCAGCAAGAACATCCAGCCGGGCACGTACAAGCTGCGCAAGCAGATGAGCGGCGCGAGTGCCGTGACGGCCATGCTCGACCTGAAGAACAAGATCGTCAACGGGCTGACCATCCCCGAGGGCCGCACCAGCAAGAACATCTACAAGCTGCTCTCCGACAAGACCAAGATTCCGGTCAAGGAGTTCGAGGCCGCCGCGAAGGACCCGGAGGCGCTCGGCGTCCCGGACTGGTGGTTCAAGCGCGACGACGGCAAGAAGGTCGTCAAGTCCATCGAGGGCTTCCTCTATCCGGACACGTACGAGATCCCGCCCAAGGCCACGGCCGAGAGCATCCTCAAGCTGATGGTGGACAACTTCCTCTCCGTGACCGGCGAGATGAAGTTCGCCGACCGGGTGCAGAAGGAGCGGGGTGGCGTCAGCCCGTACGAGGCGTTGATCGTGGCGTCGCTGGCCCAGGCCGAGGCCGGCAACAAGGACGACCTGGGCAAGGTCGCGCGGGTGGCCTACAACCGGGTGTACGGCGAGTTCGACTGCAACTGCCTGGAGATGGACGTCACGGTCAACTACTGGTTGGAGTTGACCGGTAAGCCGACCAAGACATCGGCCGAAATGAATCAGTCGGAGCTGCTCGACACCACGAGCCCGTACAGCCGCAAGCTGAGGGGCCTGATTCCGACTCCCATCAACAACCCCGGTAAACCGGCGCTGGAGGGTGCGATGGACCCGCCGGTGGGCAAGTGGCTCTACTTCGTGGCGATCGACAAGCAGGGGCATTCCGCTTTCGCCGAGACGTACGAGGAGCAGAAGCGTAACGAGGCCAAGGCCAAGGAGGCTGGGGTGATCTGATGCCGCCCGTTCCCATCTCGGGTTCACCGTCACGCCGCGCTGGCGGGGCAGCGTACTTCTCCTCTGCCTCTTAAACTGCCGCTGTCCGTATCGACAGTCTTGAGAACGGGGGGAATGGTTGTGACCACGAAGAGATGGACGGCGCGAGCTGGAGCGGTCGCCTCGACGGCTATGGTGCTGCTTGCCTTCGCGGCAGTGCCGGCACAGGCCGCTGAGGTCACCAGGAGCACCACCGGTGCCGCAGGTCGGGCCGTCTACATCAAGAATGGTGACTGGGACCTCTACGCCCGGGACCCGCTGACCGATGGGCACTGCGCCCGTTGGCAGGAGCGCGCCCCGGGTAGCAGCTCGTGGTCGTGGAAGGGCAACTCGATCTGCACCTCGTCGGAAGGTTGGGCGGCCTTCGCGCGGTCGGGCTACTCCTACCGGATCTGCCGCACCGGTATCGGCAACTGCTCGTCGGTGGCTACGCTCCCCTGACCAGGTGAGAAACCGGCCGAAGCCGGTTGACGGGTAGCGGTCCGGCCGGTGGCTCAGATAACGGCGGACACGCTACCGGCAGCCGTCCCGCGCCGCCCGCAACAGTGCGAAGGCTCCCTTTCCAATGGTGACCGATAATGTGTCGGCTTGGAAAGGGAGCCTTCACGCTGGCCCTGATGAGAGACGATTTACGTCATTGTCAGTGGCTGGTGCCGGTCCATGAGCCGGTGCGCGGGTTCAGGAACGTCCACACCCCGTTGCTGTTCTGCTTGCGCAGCGCGAACGTGCGGTTGTAGCCGTAGTAGAAGTACCCGGTCTGGGTGCTCGTGTCGTAGCCGGTGTTGCGGTTGACCGCGCCGTACGCCTTGCCCCAGGTCTGCGGCCCGACCGACCCGTCGATGCCGATGTTCATCACGTCCTGCCAGGTCCTGGTCTTGGCGGCGGTGTTGGAGCCGTACTCGCCGTCGATGAAGCTGGTGCCGACGGTGCCGCTGAGGTCGTCGGCCCAGATGATGGCCTGCCAGAGGCGCACGATGTTGCCGGCGCGCACGCACGAGCTGGACGCGCACAGCTCGTGGTTGTCCGACCAGCTGCCCGCCGCGCTGTCCGCACGCGCGGGTGCGGCGGCCATCAACGACAGGCTGAAGGCCGCGGCAATCGCGATGAGGACGCGCAGAATCCGTTTGTTCATGGTTCCCCCCCTGTTTCCGATCGATCGTCCTGCGCCGAATGCTTTCACCGACGTCGATGGAACGTCAAGCGAACACCGTGGGCGCGGTCGGCGACGGGTGGTGCGGTGGTCGGTGCGGTGGGTAGGGTCGAGGCGACGTGTACGGGGGGCGGACATGACGCGGACCGTGGTGGCCCGTCGGGCCGCGGTGCTGGGCAAACCCATCGCGCACTCCCTGTCGCCGGTGATCCACACCGCCGGCTACGCCGCCGCCGGGCTGGCCGGGTGGTCGTACACCCGGGTCGAGTGCGCGGCCGCGGAGCTGCCGGCCCTGGTCGCCGGCCTGGGCCCCGAGTGGGCCGGGCTGTCGGTGACCATGCCGGGCAAGGAGGCGGCGCTCGCCGTGGCCGACGCCGCGTCGCCGGTCGCCGTCGCGGTCGGCGCGGCCAACACGTTGGTACGCCGTCCGGACGGCTCCTGGTACGCGGACAACACCGACGTCGGCGGCATGGTCGATGTGCTCACCGGGGCCGGGGTGGCGCCCGGCGCCACTCTGACCGTCCTCGGCGCGGGGGGAACGGCCCGCGCCGCGCTCGCCGCCGCCGCACGGCTGGCGTGCTCCTCGGTGACTGTGGTGGCCCGCCGGGTCGAGGCGGTCGACGAGCTGCGCCCGGTGGCCGACGCCCTCGACGTGGCGCTGGCGGGTGGTGCCTGGGCCGACGCGCCCCGGCACCTCGCCGCCGCCGACGTGGTCGTCTCCACCGTCCCGAAGGGGGTCGCCGACCCGCTCGCCGGCGTGGTGACGTGGCGGTCGGACGGGGTCTACTTCGACGCGCTGTACGACCCGTGGCCGACGCCGCTGGCGGCGTCCGCCCGCGCGGCCGGTCTGCGGGTGGTGTCCGGACTGGACCTGCTGCTGGCGCAGGCGGTGGGCCAGTTCGAGCAGTTCACCGGCGTTGCCGCGCCGGTCGAGGCGATGCGGGAGGCGCTGATGGCGGCCCGTCGGGGCGCCTTCCTTAGCTGACGGTTAAGACGCGCTTACGGGAAACTGTCCTGCCCACGACATGCCCTGGTCGTCGATACGCTGCTCACGGTTACCGCAGCAGACACAGGGAGTTCTCCTTGACCAGGCATGGACTGCACCGCATCACCCGGCTCCGCAACGGTCCCCGGCGCAAGGCGATCGCCATCGGCGTGGTCGGCGGTGCGGTGGTGGCCGGCATCGTGGCGACCATGATGCCGCTGCTGGCCAGCGACGACCTGTCGATCCGCGCGGTGGCGGACACCACCGCGACGATGGTGACGCAGGACGGCGACAACGCCACCAAGACGACCCTGGCGACCTGCCCGGCGCGCTGCGACGGCAACCCGCGCGGTGGCCGCGAGGCGGTTGTCGAGTTCGCCGTGACCACCGTGCCGGCCGCCGCGGTCAACGTCCGGGCGACCCTGCGCATGCACGCCTGGCAGCAGTTCGCCGCCACGGTGACCGCGCACGCCTCGTCGTTGAGCGCCCGCGAGACGCGCCCGGCCCCGGCGACGGCGAGCCCCGCGCTGGACACCGTCGCCGGCGTGGCCAAGGGCGTCAACGAGTGGGACGTCTCCAAGCTGGTCACCGGCAACGGCACCTGGACGGTGTCGCTCGCCCAGACCGGTCTGGAGACCCGCGTCTACTGGGCGTCGGTCGAGAACCGCAACCCGGAGCTGCGACCCAGCCTGGTGATCAGCTACGACCTCGGCAGCGGGCCGACGTCGGCGCCGACCACCCGACCGGCGCCGCCGCCCTCGCCGACGGTCGCGCCGACGACCGCCGCGCCCCGGCCCACGCCGACGGTCGCGCCGACTCGTACGCCGACCCCGACCCAGAGCCCCACCCTCCCGTCCGGCAAGTGCGGCCAGGTGTCCGACACGCTCGTGCCGTCCTGCGGCGCCTGGTGGGGGATGTACTCACCGGCCAACGCGGGCAGCGGCTGGGACCACGGCAAGGCGATCACCGACGTCGAGGCGCAGGTCGGGCGCAAGTTCGACATCGTGCACCGCTACCACGACTTCTCCAACGCCGGCAGCAACGGCGCCTTCCCCGACGCGTACGAGACCCAGCAGATGCGCGAGGGGCGGCTGATGTTCTTCGCCTGGGAGTCCCGCGACTTCTCCGCCGGCACGACGTTGAAGTGGTCCGAGATCTACAGTGGCCGGCAGGACGCCACCATCGACGCGGTCGCCGGTCGCATCCGCGACGCCAAGGTGCCGGTGTTCCTGGGCTTCGACCACGAGCCGGAGGACGAGCCGGGCAAGGGCAGCGACGCCGACTTCGTCCGGGCCTGGAAGTACGTGTACGAGCGGTTCGCCAAGGCGGGCGCGGACAACGCCGTCTGGGTCTGGACGATGATGGGCTGGTCCGGGCACTACTCCAGGTACGCCGGCCTCTACCCCGGCGACCGGTACGTCGACTGGGTGGCCTACGACCCGTACAACTTCCACGTCTGCAATGGCAGCACCGTGTGGAAGAGCCCGAGCACCACAGTGGACGGCTTCTACCGCTGGCTCGACGAGAACGGCATCGGGGCCGGCAAGCCGCGGATGCTCGCCGAGTTCGGCACGAACTTCGACGCCAAGGACCCGGGGGCCAAGCAGCGCTGGTTCCAGGAGTTCCCGGCGGCCCTGAAGGCCCACCCGAAGATCAAGGCTGCCATCTACTTCAACTCGCCGGGCATGACCAGCCGCACGGCGACCTGTGACATGACGATGAACCACGATGCCTCCGCGGTGGCCGGCTTCACCCAGGCCGGCAAGGACGCGTACCTGCGCCAGCCCACCGGAGGTAGCCGCTGACGAGATGACGACACCGTGACGACGCACGCCGTTCATCGAGGGTCAGCCAACTGATCCTCCGGCGTTCTGTCGGCTAGCAGATTCAGGCACCGCCCAATCGGCGGATGCGCCTACCAGGCTGGGCGAGGCACGCTACCTCGGGTTCTCATCCATCTTGGAGGCGCAGCGTGCCCAAACTCTCGCACTTGTGGCGTTTGTCAGTACGACGTCGTACTCGGGCGGGGGTGGTCGCTCTGGCGGTCGTCGCCGCGGTGCTCAGCGTGCCCTCGGTGTCCTCGGCGGCGGTGGTGCCGGTCCCCGGGACCGCGACCCTGGTGTCCGCGAATCCCAGCGACACGACCCCGCACGCCCGCGACGGCGAGACCCGCGCCTTCGCGCAGGTCGGCAACACCGTCTTCGTCGGCGGCAGCTTCACCCAGCTGCGACAGACCGCCAGCTCCGCGTGGATCACGCAGCGCTACCTCTTCGCGTACGACCGGACCACCGGCACCATGTCCACGGGCTTCCTGCCGGTGCTCGACGGCGCGGTCAACACGTTGCTCGCCGGCCCCGGCGGGACGCTGATCGTCGGCGGCGCCTTCAAGAACGTCAACGGTGTCTCCCGCAAGAACCTGGTCGCGCTGAACCCCGCGACCGGCGCGATCATCGACAGCTGGGTCGGGCGCTCCGACGGTGGCACCGTCCGCGACCTGGTCCTGTCGGGCAACTCGCTCTACGTGGCCGGCGCGTTCAACTGGCTCAACGGCACCGCGCACGCCGGTCTCGGCCGGCTCAACGCGACGACCGGCGCGATCGACCCGACGTTCGCCGTCGACGCCACCGTCGGGCGGCACGGCACCACGTCGTACGTGTGGACGATCGACGTCACGCCGGACGGCGGCACCCTGGTGCTGGGCGGCAACTTCACGCTCGTCAACGACCTGCCGCGTAACCAGATCGCGCTTGTCGACCTCACCGGCACCCCGACGGTGCTGGACTGGAGCACCGAGAAGTACGTGCCGCCGTGCGCGGCCCCGACGACGTTCGTGCACTACGTGCAGGACGTGCGGTTCGGCGAGGACGGCAGCTGGTTCGTGGTCGGCTCCAACGGCGGCGGCGGTTGGCCGACCGCCTACTGCGACGCCCTGGTCCGTTTCGAGACCCCCGCCCGGGGCGCCGGCCAGCTCGCCACCTGGGTCGACTTCACCGGCAACGACACCATCACCTCGGTCGAGGTGGCCGACAACGTCATCTACCTCGGCGGGCACTTCCGGTGGCTGAACAACCCGAACGCCAACGACGCCGCCGGCAACGGCGCGATCGACCGGCTCGGCATCGGCGCGGTCACCCCGGCCACCGAGATC
>NZ_JBFAPG010000334.1:0-7050 GCF_040675595.1 Micromonospora sp. NPDC049580 | reverse complement strand
CAGCCTCCGGCCTGATCCGCGCCGCAGGCTGCCGGGTCGGGGAGCGAACATGCACCCGGATCCGGCCTGCTTCGCGCTGGCGGTGCGGCGCCGACTGGAACATTCTGCGAGCCTGAGAACCATCGATCGCTGTGAACGTTCACATGATCCACTCAGCTCTGGAGGCGCCGCACGCGACCGTCAGGCCCACCCCCAGAAAATCAGCAGGATTTCCCGGAACCGTCCCGCCGGGCGTACCCGATTCCGAACACCCACTACTTCCGGAACAGCCGCGATAGTTGCGGCTCTGGTCGTGTCGCTGCTGCCCAATCTCAGCTCCGGCGGCGACTACGGTCTGCTGCCGTACCGGCCGGGTCTGCTGACGCTGCAACGCTGACGATCGGACAGCGCCGGGGCGGGCAGGTTCGGCCCCCGACCGAACCCGCCCGCCCCGCACTCATCCACCACCAGGAGGTACCGACAGTGCGAGGACTCGCAGACCACCCCCCGCCCTCGGGCGACACCCATGCCGACCGAGTGTCCTTCCGGTCTCGCGGACGGCTGCTCAAGCTCGCCGCGGCCGGGATCGCCGCCGCGGTCGGGTTGTTCACCATGACTGTGGCGACCGGGTCGGCGTCGGCCGCCGACAACCCGTACCAGCGGGGCCCGGACCCCACGGCGGCCAGCGTCACCGCCGTGAACGGCCCCTTCGCCAACACCTCGGTAAGCGTCCCGACCGGGTACGGCTTCAACGGCGGCCGGATCTACTACCCGACCGACACGAGCCAGGGCACCTTCGGGGCCATCGCGATCTCGCCGGGTTACACCGCGTTGTTCTCCGCCGAGCTGGCCTGGATGGGACCGTGGCTGGCCTCCCACGGCTTCGTCGTGATCGGCATCGAGACCAACAGCCGCAACGACTTCGACACGGCCCGCGGCACCCAGTTGCTCGCCGCGCTGGACTACCTGACGCAGCAGAGCCCGGTACGCGACCGGGTCGACCCCAACCGGTTGGCGGTCGCCGGTCACTCCATGGGCGGCGGTGGCGCGCTGAGCGCGGCCAGCCGGCGCCCGTCGTTGAAGGCCGTGGTCGGCATTGCGCCCTACTCGCCGTCGTCGAACCTGGCCAACGACCGGGTGCCTACCATGATCTTCGCTGGGCAGGCGGACACGGTGGTCACCCCGTCCTACGCCACCGGCCTCTACAACAGCCTCCCGAGCACGACGGAGAGCGTCTACGTGGAGGTCGCCGGCGCGGACCACGGGTTCATGGTCGGACGGTCGAACCCGGTGATGGTCCGGACCATGCTGCCGTTCGTCAAGATGTTCCTCGACAACGACGCCCGGTACAGCCAGTTCCTCTGCCCGCTGCTGGACTCCAGCGGCGTGGTCACCTACCGCAGCACCTGCCCGCTGCTGCCGTCGACGCCGACCAGCCCGACGCCGACCACCACCCCGACGAGCACCCCGACACCGACCCCCACCACTCCGCCCACCACTCCGCCGCCGGGCTCGGCCAGCCAGATCATCGGCGCGCAGTCCGGTCGGTGCGTCGACGTACCGAACGCCTCCCGCACCAACGGCACGCGGGTGCAGCTCTACGACTGCAACAGGCAGACCAACCAGGCGTGGACCTACACCTCAGGCAAACAACTCCAGGTGTACGGCAGCATGTGCCTCGACGCGGCGGGCACCGGCAACGGCGCGGCCGTGCAGATCTACACCTGCCACAGCCAGACCAACCAGCAGTGGAACATCAACTCCAACGGCACCATCAGCAACGTCCAGTCCGGACGCTGCCTCGACGTCTGGAGCACCGCCAACGGCGCCCAGCTCCAGCTCTACGACTGCCACGGACAGACCAACCAGCAGTTCCGGCTCGCCGCCCTGGCGTAACCCCGCACCGGGCGGGCTCGGCGTCACGCCGGGCCCGCCCTGCCGTGCGGCGTCCGCGGCTCACGTACCAGTCGGCGGCGCCGTGCTCTCACGCACCACGAGCGTCGGGACGACCAACGGCAGGGGCTGCGGCGCCGTGTCGTCGATGGCCTGGGTGACGGCCGTGATGGCCCGTCGACCGACCGCGCCGAAGTCCTGCTGGATCGTGGTCAACGGCGGAATCAGGTACGCCGCCTCGGGGACGTCGTCGAATCCGACGACGGAGATGTCCTGTGGCACTCGCCGTCCACGCTCGTGCAGTGCGCGCAGCACACCGATGGCCATCTGGTCGTTGGCGGCGAAGACCGCTGTGGTCCCGGGCATCTCGCAGATCCGCAGCCCGGCGACGTAGCCGCTGTGGGCCATCCAGTCACCCTGGACCGGCTCGGGCGGGCGTAGGCCCGCCGCACTCATCGCCGCCCGCCAGCCGTCGCGGCGGGCGCGGGCCTCCGCCCAGTTGAGCGGACCGGACACATGCACGATCTCCTGGTGCCCGAGGCCGAGCAGGTGGTCGGTCGCCATCCGGGCGCCGAGCACCTGGTCGACGCCGACGGTGACGCTGGCCCTGGACAGATCGCCCTCCACCACCACGAAGGGCACGCCGGATCGGGTCATCCGTACCACTTCGAGGGCCTCGTCGTTGCCGGCGATCATCACGACGCCCTCCACGCCGACGCGCATGAGGTGTTCGGTGGCGTCGCTGAGCGCCCGTACCGTCACCTCCGAAAGGCTCACCGAGGTGGCGAAGTAGCCGGCGGCTCGGGCGGCATCCTCGACGCTGCGGTGGATGCTCGTCGGACCGAACAGCGTCCTGGCCGTGCCGATGATGCCGATCATCCCGGAGCGTCCGCGCACCAGCGCTCGGGCGGCGGTGTTGGGGCGGTACTCGAGCCGTCGGATGGCCTCGAGAACCCGCTCCCGCGTCTCGCGCCTGATGGCGGGCGCCCCGTTGATGACCCGGGACACCGTCTGGTGCGACACTCCCGCCAGGCGGGCGACGTCCGCCATCACCGGTAGCCGATGGGCGGCGGTCACCGCTTTTTCCGCGTGAACTCGCACTGGCGGGCCGTCCGTTCTTCCATGAGTCGCTTCCTCGTACGTTCCGGGGCCGTCAGTGTGAGTGACGGGGCACTCCGCTGCCACTGCCACCGACGAGGAAGTCGAGGTCCGCGCCGCTGTCGGCCTGGAGAACATGCTCGCTGTACAGCCGCGTCCAACCTCGGTCGGCCACCGGTTGTGGTGGTTCCCAGGCGGAACGGCGCTCGGCGAGTTCCGCGTCGTCGACCAGGAGGTCCAGGCGGCGCGTGGTGACGTCGACGCGGACCAGGTCGCCGGTGCGCACCAGCGCGAGAGGTCCGCCCACGGACGCCTCCGGCGCCACGTGCAGGACGCACGTGCCGTAGCCGGTGCCGCTCATGCGGGCGTCCGAGATCCGCACCATGTCAGTGATGCCGTCGGCGAGCAACCGGCGGGGCATGGGCACGTTGCCCACCTCCGGGAAGCCGGGGTAGCCGCGTGGTCCGGCATTGCGGACGACGATCACCGTGTCGGCTGTGACATCGAGGTCCGGGTCGTCGGCGGCGACGACGTACTCCTCGATCCGGTCGAAGACGAGCGCCGGGCCGGTGTGCGTGAGGAGGTGGGGGGAGGCGGCGGAGACCTTCAGCACCGCCCCGGACGGCGCCAGCGACCCGCGCAGCACGACGGTGCCCGAGCCGGCGGGCTGGAACGGCTCCTCCAGCGTGGCGATGACGTCCCGGTTCCAGCACTGGGCGCCGTCGACGTTCTCCGCCACGCTCCTGCCGCTGACGGTGATGTGGTCCGTGTGCAGCAGCGGGGCGAGCTCCTTCATCACCACCGGAAGACCGCCCGCGTAGGCGAAGTCCTCCATCAGGTACGCCCCGGACGGCATGAGGTTGACGAGCAGGGGCACGTCGGCGGTGAGGGTGTCGAAGTCCTCCAACGACAGGGGCACGCCGAGGCGTCCGGCGATCGCGAGCAGGTGCACGACGGCGTTCGTGGAGCCACCGATCGCGGCGTTGACCCGGATCGCGTTCTCGAACGCCTCCCGGGTGAGCACCGAGGACAGCCGCTGGTCCTCGCCGACCATGGCGACGATCCGGCGCCCGGCGGCCTGCGCGAGCGCGTACCGCCGGGAGTCAACCGCCGGCACGGCGGCGGCCCCCGGCAGTTGTACGCCCAGCGCCTCGGTCACGCACGCCATCGTGGAGGCGGTGCCCATGGTCATACAGTGGCCCCGGCTGCGGGACATGCCGACCTCCGCCTCGGCGCAGTCGGCCGCGGTCATCCGGCCGGCCCGCATCTCCTCGGTGAAGCGCCAGACGACGGTGCCCGAGCCGATGTCCTGGCCGCGGAACTTGCCGTTGAGCATCGGGCCGCCGGTCATCATCAGCGTCGGCAGGTCGACGCTCGCCGCCCCCATCAGCAGGCCGGGAGTGGTCTTGTCGCAGCCGGAGAGCAGGACCACCCCGTCGAGCGGGTTGGCGCGGACCGACTCCTCCAACTCCATCGCCAGCAGGTTGCGGTAGAGCATGGTGGTGGGTCGCATGAGCGGCTCGCCCAGGCTCATCGCCGGGAACTCCAGCGGCAGACCGCCGCTCTCCCACACGCCCCGCTTCACCGATTCGGCCAGGTCGCGCAGGTGGGCGTTGCAGGGCGTCAGCTCCGACCAGGTGGTGGCGATGCCGATCACCGGGCGGCCGTCGAAGACGTCGTCCGCGAAACCCTGGTTGCGCATCCAGGACCGATGGATGAACCCGTTACGGCCTTCCGCGCCGAACCACTGCCCGCTGCGCAGCGATCGATTCGTCGTCGACATCAGCACACCTTTCTGTTCATCCGCCCGGATAGCTGGTGGGAAGGGCGGCTTACCGGAGGCCGCCGACGGACAGTCCGCCGCGCCAGTGTCGTTGCAGACTGAAGATCCCCTGCCAGAGGCCGAGGCCGACGGTCACCGGGAAGAGCCGGTTGTCCGAGAGCATGGCCAGGGGCAGGAAGTAGGTGTTCCAGGACGCCACGGCCGACCGGAGCAGCACAGTGACCACCGCGGGGCGCATCAGGGGAACAGCGATCTAAATGAACGTCCGCACCTCCCCCGCGCCGTCAAGGAATTCGCGTGCCGGCCGCGGGTGACCCACAAAGGCACCCGAAGGAGACCGGCAGACACGGTTATTCGGCCGCTGGCACCAACCTCCCGTCGACTCGCCGGGGAATGGCGGTGTACTCGTCGCGCAACTCCTCGGGAAGGATCCAGGCCGGGGCGTCCTGCCACGCCAGCGGGCGCAGGAACCGTCGGATCGAGGTGGCGCCCACAGACGTGTGCACGGCGTTCGTCGACGGCCAGGGTCCACCGTGGTGCTGGGCCCACGACACCCGGACGCCGGTGGGATAGCCGTCGAAGACGATGCGACCCGCGCGGGCGGCGAGCACGTCGACCAGCCGGCGTACGACGTCGACGTCGTCACCCGAGCCACGGTGGACGGAGCCAGTCAGCGACGGGGGTACGGCGTCCAGCGCGGCGTCGAGTTCGGCGGCGTCGTGATACCGGACCACGACCATGAGCGGACCGAAGCACTCGTCGGCGATCTCGGCGGTCAGCCCCGGCAGATCCACCTCCAGGAGCCTCGGCGCGGCGGTGAAGCCCGCGCCGGGGTCGACCTGGGCCCGTGCCGAGACCCGAGCACCGGCCCGCTCGAACTCCGTGGCCCGACTCTCGTACGCGTCCCGGATGCGCTCGTTGAGCAGGACCGTGTCGCCCGAGTTGGCGACCTTCTCCCGCAGGACGTCGACCAGCTGGTCACCACCCCGGTCCGCCGGGATGAACGCCAGGCCGGGCTTGGTGCACAGTTGACCGCCCGAGGCGGTGAAGGAGGCGAACAGACCCTCGGCGATCTCGTCACCCCGGTCGGCGGCCGCGGCGGGCAGGACGACGATCGGGTTCACGCTGCTCAGTTCGGCGTACAGGGGAATGGGGTCGGGTCGTTCGTCGATGGCCGCCTGGATGGCGCGAACGGCGTTGACCGAGCCGGTCAGGGCGGCCGCGCGGATCGCGGGGTGACGCACCAGCGAGCGGCCCGCCTGCTCCCCGTACACGGTCGCGATGACACCCTCGGGCCCGCCCAGCTCGCGGACGGCCGAGGAGATCGCGGCGGCGGAGGCGTGCGACGTCAACGGGTGCGACGGGTGGGCCTTCAGGACCGCGGGGCAGCCGGCGGCCAGCGCGGCGGCCGTGTCACCGCCGGCGACCGAGAAGGCGAACGGGAAGTTGCTGGCGCCGAAGACGGCGACCGGCCCGAGGGGTACGAGCATCCGCCGCACGTCCGGGCCGCGTCCGAGGGGTGTGTCGGCGGCGTGGTCGATGGCCGCCTCGACGTACGCCCCGTCGCGCAGCACATCGCCGAACATCCGGAACTGGACCGCGGCCCGGGTGAGTTCCCCGTCGAGGCGCGCGTGGCTCAGCCCGGTCTCTGCCTCGGCAGCCGCGACCAGATCCACCCGGTGGGCCTGGAGGGACGCGGCGATCGCGTCCAGCAGCTCGGCCCGGCCACGCCTCCCGAGGTCGGCCAACCAGCGCGTCGCCGGGGACGTCTGACCGGCGATCGTCTCCAGCCGAGACTCGTCGGTCTCGGTGAGATCCGTCGCGCGACGCTTGCCGTCGCGCGGATCGACCGTGATGACCACGTTCACAGCAGTCCTCTCCTTACCAGATTGCCCATGAGATCGCGGACGCCGAAGTGCCAGGGTTCGCACTCCTGGGCGTGCCGCACCCGGTTGACCAGGGTGCCGAGTGCCGGACAGCTGATCCGTACCACGTCGTCGACCTTGTGGGTGAAGCCCTCACCGGGGCGGTCCCGGTCCTGGATGGGCGCGAACATGGTGCCGAGCATCAGGGCGGCCCCATCGGGATAGTGGTGGTGCGGGCCGATCAACTGCCGCACCAACTCCTCCGGGGCGCGCGACATCCGGGTCATCTCCGAGACCGCCTCCAGCAGGAAGCCGTCCCCACCGTGGACCTCCAGGCGCACCTCGAGTTCGCGTATCCGCTCCATCCCGAACCGGTCGTCGAAGAGCCGGATCAGGGGGCCGAGCGCGCAGGAGGCGTTGTTGTCCTTCGCC
>NZ_JBFAPG010000333.1:0-7054 GCF_040675595.1 Micromonospora sp. NPDC049580 | reverse complement strand
CGGGGGGGGCCTCCACCGCCGACGCCATCCTCTCCGTGGCGACCCTGCTGCGGCGTGAGCCGCGGCTGCGCCGCGCGCTGTCCGAGCCGGCTCGTTCCGGCACGGACCGCGGCGCTCTGCTCGGCGACATGCTGGGTGGGCGGATCGGCGCGGACGCGCTCGACCTGCTCGTGGTGCTGGTGTCCGGCCGTTGGTCGGCACCGTCGGAGCTGCTCGACGGCGCCGAGCGCCTGGGGGTGGAGGCGCTGCTGGCCAGCGCCGACTCCGCCGGCGAGCTGGGCGAGGTCGAGGACGAGCTGTTCCGCTTCGGTCAGGTCGTGACGGGTCAGTCGGCGCTGAACAACGCGTTGGCCGACCCGGCCGCCCCGGTCGAGCGGCGGGCCACCCTGGCCCGTGAGCTGCTCGCCGACAAGGCCCACCCGGTCACCGTCCGCCTCGTCGAGGTGGCGCTGAGCGGGTTCGGCGGACGCTCCTTCATCGGGGCGCTCACCCGGCTGGTGGAGCTCGCCGCCGAGCGGCGGGACCGGCAGGTGGCCTACGTGACCGTCGCCGCCCCCTTGAGTGACTCCGACGAGCGCCGACTGGGTGCGAGCCTCGCCGCGATATACGGTCGAGAGGTCTCCGTCAAGCAGACGGTGGACCCCCACGTCCTGGGTGGCGTGAGCGTGCGGGTCGGCTCCGACCTGTACGACGGCACGATCCTGCGCCGCCTCAACGAGACCCGCAACGCGCTCGCGAAGCGCTGATCGGCTTCGCCGCCCAGCGGCTGAGCGGCTCCGCCGCCCAGCGTTGGGGTGGCTTCGCCGCTCAGCGCCCGGATTGACAGACGCCATTCGGACCGGTTGGTACTAGGTATCCCGGGCCCCTGAATTTTAAGGAAGCAGAGGATGGCCGAGCTGACCATCTCGACGGAGGAGATCCGCGGCGCCCTGGAGCGCTACGTCTCTTCCTACTCGTCCGACGTCTCCCGCGAGGAGGTCGGCACCGTCGCCGACACCGGTGACGGTATCGCCCACGTCGAGGGCCTGCCCTCGACCATGACCAACGAGCTCCTGGAGTTCGAGGACGGCACGCTCGGCGTGGCGTTGAACCTCGACGTCCGGGAAATCGGTGTCGTCGTTCTCGGTGACTCCGCCAAGTTGGAGGAGGGGCAGCGCGTCAAGCGCACCGAGCGGGTTCTCTCCGTTCCGGTCGGCGACGCCTTCCTCGGCCGTGTGGTCGACGCGCTCGGCCAGCCCATCGACGGGCTCGGTGACATCGCCAACGAGGGCTTCCGCGAGCTGGAGCTGCAGGCTCCGAACGTGATGGCCCGCCAGTCGGTGTTCGAGCCGCTGCAGACCGGCATCAAGGCCATCGACGCGATGACCCCGATCGGTCGGGGTCAGCGTCAGCTGATCATCGGTGACCGCAAGACCGGCAAGACCACGGTCGCCCTGGACGCCATCCTCAACCAGCGGGACAACTGGCGCACCGGCGACCCGAAGAAGCAGGTCCGCTGCATCTACGTCGCCATCGGCCAGAAGGCCTCCACGATCGCCTCGATCAAGGGGCAGCTGGAGGAGGCGGGCGCGATGGAGTACACGACCATCGTCGCCTCGCCGGCCTCCGACCCGGCCGGCTTCAAGTACCTGGCCCCGTACACCGGCTCGTCCATCGGGCAGCACTGGATGTACGGCGGCAAGCACGTCCTGAT
Source organism: Micromonospora sp. NPDC049580 (assembly GCF_040675595.1). Lineage (NCBI taxonomy): Bacteria > Bacillati > Actinomycetota > Actinomycetes > Micromonosporales > Micromonosporaceae > Micromonospora > Micromonospora sp. NPDC049580. The sequence goes on along the minus strand of NZ_JBFAPG010000333.1, from coordinate 5,361 downwards.
CGTCTTCGACGACCTGAGCAAGCAGGCCGAGGCGTACCGGGCCGTGTCGCTGCTGCTGCGTCGCCCGCCGGGCCGTGAGGCGTACCCGGGTGACGTCTTCTACCTGCACTCCCGCCTGCTGGAGCGCTGCGCGAAGCTCTCCGACGAGCTGGGTGGCGGCTCGATGACCGGCCTGCCGATCATCGAGACGAAGGCCAACGACATCTCGGCCTTCATCCCGACCAACGTCATCTCGATCACCGACGGCCAGATCTTCCTGGAGACCGACCTGTTCAACCAGGGCGTCCGTCCGGCGATCAACGTCGGCACCTCGGTCTCCCGGGTCGGTGGCGCCGCGCAGGTGAAGCCGATGCGCAAGGTCGCCGGTTCGCTGCGGCTCAACCTGGCCCAGTACCGCGAGCTGGAGGCGTTCGCCGCCTTCGCCTCCGACCTGGACCGGGCCTCCCGGGCCCAGCTCGACCGTGGTGTCCGGCTGGTCGAGCTGCTCAAGCAGCCGAACTACTCGCCGTACCCGGTGCAGGACGAGGTCGTCTCGGTCTGGGCCGGCGTCGAGGGCAAGCTGGACGACATCCCGGTGGGTGAGATCCGGCGCTTCGAGGCCGAGTTCCTCCAGTACCTGCGGCACAAGCACGAGGGCGTGCTGGCCGGTATCGCCGACAACCAGTGGGGCGACGACATCGTCAGCTCGCTGGACGCGGCGATCACCGAGTTCAAGCAGGTCTTCCTCGGCAAGGAGGACGAGCGCAAGGTCAACGACGCGCCGGCCGCGCCGCTGGAGGGTGACGAGAACCGCGAGACGGTCACCCGCTTCCGCGACGGCACGACCGACCGCCCGGCCGAGAGCTGATCCGATGGCGGCCCAGGTACGCGTTCTTCGTCAACGGATCCGCTCGGCGAAGTCGATGAAGAAGATCACCAAGGCGATGGAGCTCGTGGCGACGAGCCGGATCGCCAAGGCCCAGGCCCGGGTGCAGGCGTCCCTGCCGTACGCCCAGGCCATCACCAGTGTGCTCACGGCGCTGGCGTCCAACGCGCGGATCGACCACCCGCTGCTCACCCCGCGCGAGCGGGTGCGGCGGGCGGGCGTCCTGCTGGTCACCAGTGACCGTGGCCTGGCCGGCGGTTACAGCTCCAACGCGATCAGGATGGCCGAGTCGCTGATCGCACGGTTGAAGGCGGACGGCAAGGAGCCGGTGCTCTACGTCATCGGGCGTAAGGGTGTCGGGTTCTACCGGTTCCGCGACCGGCCGATCGAGGCGAACTGGACGGGGTTCAGCGAGCAGCCGTCGTTCGAGGACGCCCGTACCGTGGGTGAGACGCTGATCAAGGCGTTCACCGCCGGTGCGGACGACGTCGACGGCGGTTCCGGAGCGGACGGGGTGCTCGGCGTCGACGAGCTGCACATCGTCTACACGGAGTTCCACTCGCTGATGACGCAGACCCCGGTCACCAAGGTGATCGGTCCGATGCAGGTGGAGGACCGGCCGCGCTCCGAGGGGCTGCTGCCGGCGTACGAGTTCGAGCCGGAGGCGGAGGCGCTGCTCGACGCGCTCCTGCCGAGGTACATCAACACGCGGATCTACGCGGCGTTGATCGAGTCGGCGGCGAGTGAGTCGGCGTCGCGTCGGCGGGCGATGAAGAGCGCCACCGACAACGCCGAAGACATGATCGACAAGTACACGCGTGAGATGAACTCGGCCCGCCAGGCCGGGATCACCCAGGAGATCAGCGAGATCGTCGGCGGCGCGAACGCGCTGGCCGCGTCGGGAAGTGAAGTGTGATGACTGCCCCAGTAGAGACCAAGACGGCCACGGGTCGCGTGGTCCGGGTCATCGGCCCGGTCGTCGACGCCGAGTTCCCGCGCGACGCCATGCCGGCCCTGTTCAACGCGCTCAACGTCAACGTGAACCTGTCCGGCGGTGAGAAGACGCTGACCCTGGAGGTCGCCCAGCACCTGGGTGACAACCTGGTCCGCGCGATCTCGATGCAGCCGACCGACGGCCTGGTCCGCGGCGCGGAGGTGACCGACCGCGGCGAGCCGATCACCGTTCCGGTGGGCGACGCCGTCAAGGGCCACGTCTTCAACGCGATCGGCGAGTGCCTCAACCTCACCGAGGGTGAGACGATCCAGGCCGACGACCGGTGGGGCATCCACCGCAAGGCCCCGGCCTTCGCCGACCTGGAGCCGAAGACCGAGATGCTGGAGACCGGCATCAAGGTCATCGACCTGCTCGCCCCGTATGTCAAGGGCGGCAAGATCGGCCTGTTCGGCGGCGCGGGTGTGGGCAAGACGGTGCTCATCCAGGAGATGATCACCCGTGTCGCCCGTAACTTCGGTGGTACCTCGGTGTTCGCCGGCGTGGGTGAGCGCACCCGTGAGGGCAACGACCTCATCGCCGAGATGACCGAGTCCGGCGTCATCGACAAGACCGCGCTGGTCTACGGCCAGATGGACGAGCCGCCGGGCACCCGGCTGCGGGTGGCGCTCTCCGCGCTGACCATGGCGGAGTACTTCCGGGACGTGAAGAAGCAGGAGGTGCTGCTCTTCATCGACAACATCTTCCGCTTCACGCAGGCCGGTTCCGAGGTCTCCACGCTGCTCGGCCGCATGCCGAGCGCCGTGGGTTACCAGCCGACCCTGGCCGACGAGATGGGCGAGCTCCAGGAGCGGATCACCTCCGTCCGGGGCCAGGCCATCACCTCCATGCAGGCGATCTACGTGCCGGCGGACGACTACACCGACCCCGCTCCGGCCACCACGTTCGCCCACCTGGACGCGACCACCAACCTGGAGCGGTCGATCTCCGACAAGGGCATCTACCCGGCCGTGGACCCGCTGGCGTCCTCGTCCCGGATCCTCGCCCCGGAGTTCGTCGGCCAGGAGCACTTCCAGGTCGCCACCGAGGTGAAGCGGATCCTGCAGCGCTACCGCGACCTGCAGGACATCATCGCCATCCTCGGTATCGAGGAGCTCTCCGAGGAAGACAAGATCACCGTGCAGCGCGCGCGGCGGATCGAGCGCTTCCTCTCGCAGAACACCTACGCGGCGGAGCAGTTCACCGGCGTGCCGGGCTCGACGGTCCCGATCAAGGAGACCATCGAGGCGTTCCGCAAGATCAGCGAGGGTGAGTACGACCACTTCCCCGAGCAGGCGTTCTTCATGTGCGGCGGTCTCGAGGACCTGGAGCGCAAGGCTGAGGAGCTGATGAAGGGCTGACAGCCCGCTCATCCGTACCGCAAAAGACTGCCCCGGCAATGTCGGGGCAGTCTTTTGTTCATCTTGACGCCTTACCATCGTCGCGGTCCGTTACTCGTGGTCGTCGCTCCGGCGGCGCGCGAGATACGGTCGGTCCGCGCGTTCACCTGAACGAGCGCTGACTTCTGCAACCTTTCGACGACGTGCGCCCGTCTCCTCTTCGTGGGCGTAACGAACGGAGATGCGCGTGGGTAAGGCCGGCAAGAGTGGCCGCAAGTCGTCCATCTGGCGGGGCGTGCCGCGCTGGGCCAAGGTGTGCACCGTGTTCGGCCTGGTGCTGACCATGCTCAGCGGCGGGGTGCTGGTCGGCACCGAGGTGCTGATGGCCCGCTACGAGGGCGCCGTCGGCAAGGCCGACCTCTTCGGTGACCAGGCGGCCGGCGCCAAGGAGAAGAAGAGCGAGATCAAGGGCCCGCTCAACCTCCTGCTGGTCGGCATCGACCCGCGTACGCCGACGGCGGCGCCGCTGGCCGACTCGATCATGGTGCTGCACGTGCCCGCGTCGATGGACCGGGCCTACCTCTTCTCGCTGCCGCGTGACCTCTACGTCGACATCCCGGCGTTCAAGAAGGCCAACTTCTCCGGCGAGACGACGAAGATCAACGCGGCGATGTCGTTCGGCAGCCGGGTGCCCGACGGCAACCCCGACGCGGCGCGCGGCTTCGAGTTGCTGGCCACCACCGTGCAGAACGTGACCGGCATCAAGCGGTTCGACGCCGGGGCGATCATCAACTTCACCGGCTTCCAGAAGATCGTCGACGCGATGGGCGGCGTCGACATGTACGTCGAGCGGGACGTGAAGTCCGAGCACAAGCAGCCGGACGGCAAGCCCCGGCCCGGCAACACGCGGGGCGAGGGCTACGTCGGCCCGCAGGCGATCTACAAGAAGGGCAACCACCACCTCAGCGGGTGGCAGGCGCTGGACTACGTCCGGCAGCGCTACCCGAAGAACGGTGTGCCGGACGCCGACTACGGCCGGCAGCGCCACCAGCAGCAGTTCGTCAAGGCGATGGTCGGCCAGGCGTTCAGCGCCGACGTGGTCGCCAACCCGATCAAGCTCGACAAGGTGCTTCGCGCCGCCGGTCAGTCGCTGATCTTCAACGGTCGGGGCAACAGCGTGGTCGACTTCGGGCTGGCCCTGAAGAACATCCGCCCGAACACCATCCAGATGATCAAGCTCCCCGGCGGTCCGGTCTTCGAGGGCAAGACCTACAAGGGTGAGCAGTTCCAGGCAGGCGTCCCGGACTTCTTCACCGCCCTGCACAATGAACAACTGGACCCGTTCCTGCTCGAGCACCCCGAATTCCAGAACAAGACGAAGTAGGCGTGGCGCAGCTCTCCCCACCCGCGTTGGGGGTGGCTCGGCGTCACGACTAGACTTTCGGCAATCCGTCGCCGCAGCAAGGAGACAGCGTGGCACAGCAGCTTCACGTCGAGCTCGTCGCCGTCGAGGAGAAGGTCTGGTCCGGTGAGGCCGAGATGGTCGTCGCCCGGACCACCGAGGGTGAGCTCGGTGTCCTGCCGGGGCACGCGCCGCTGCTCGGCCAGCTCGCCGAGCCCGGCCAGGTCCGCATCAAGCTGGCCGGGGGTCAGCAGGTCTCCTACGACGTGGCCGGTGGCTTCCTCTCGGTGAGCGCCGAGGGCGTCACCGTGCTGGCCGAGAGCGCGACCCCGGTTTCCGCGCAGAGCCGCTGAGTCACCCCGCGGATGGAGATCGTCGAAGGCATCGGGATCGGCGTCGCCGTCATCCTCGTCGCGCTTCTCGTGCTCTTCGTCCGGCGGGCCGTCGTGACCTGCAGCGGTGGCATCATCCGGCTCAGCGTCCGGGTCACCACCGTGCTCGACGGGCGTGGCTGGTCACCCGGCTTCGGTCGGTTCGCCGGTGACGAGCTGCGCTGGTATCGAATGTTCAGCTTCGCGCTCCGTCCCAAGCGGGTCCTCTCCCGCAAGGATCTCGCGGTCGAGCGCCGCCGATTGCCCGAAGGGCAGGAACGGCTCTCCATGCCAGCCGACTGGGTGATCCTCCGCTGTACGAGTCACCACGCACCGGTGGAGATCGCCATGGCGCGGTCGACCGTGACCGGTTTCCTCTCCTGGCTCGAGGC
>NZ_JBFAPG010000332.1:0-7072 GCF_040675595.1 Micromonospora sp. NPDC049580 | reverse complement strand
CTTGTCATCGACAAGATTGCGCCGAGGAGGATTTCGATGGCACCCCTGATCGCGCTCGTGGTCGGCACCGCCCTGGCCCGACTGGCCGGCCTGGCCGGCGTCGCCGCACTCGACGGCTGGCATCCCGCGCTGCGGGTCGGGCTGGCCCTGCTGTTCCTGGTGACCGGCCTCGCGCACTTCGTCGGCCAGCGCCGCGCCGGCCTGATCGCGATGGTCCCGCCCGGCCTTCCCCGGCCGGATCTGCTGGTCACCGTCACCGGCGCACTGGAGCTGGTCGGCGCCGCCGGGCTGCTGATCCCGGCGACCGCCCGGCTGGCCGCAGCCGGGCTCGGCCTGCTCATGCTCGCGATGTTCCCGGCCAACGTCTCGGCCGCGGGCCGGAGGCTGACCCTCGCCGGACGCCCGGTCACCCCGCTCGGGCAGCGCACCGTCCTGCAACTCGTGTTCGTCGCCACCGCTGCGGCTATTTCGTTTGGCCCCTGACTATCAGGTAGCTAATCTACTCCCGTGGAACTCGTCACCCTTCAAGATGTGCCGCTCGGTCGGCTGCTGGTGGTGGCCGGGCACCTCGTCGGGCAACGGTGGAACCGCTACCTCGCCGAGGAGCACGGCCTCACCCAGGCCGGCATGATCACCCTGATGACGCTCGCCCGCCACGGCGAGCTGCCCCACCGCCAGGTGGCCGAGAAGGGGTTCGTCCGCCCGGCCACCCTGACCGGCATCGTCGACACCCTCGAACGCGACGGCCTGGTCGAGCGGCAGCGCGACGACAGCGACCGGCGCAGCATCCGACTCGCCCTCACCCCCGCCGGCCGGGAGCGGGTCGCGGCCCTCGGCGCTCTCATGCACTCCGGACGCCCGCTCACCTCGGTCGACGCCGATCCGGCGAAGGCCCAGGTGATCCGGGAGTTCCTACTCGAAGTCATCGGCGGCGGCCACGACCCGCGGACCGGACGACCCACCGACGTGGAGGAACCGTCATGCTGATCCGACTGCTGCGCGGTCAACTGCGCCCGTACCAGAGACCGCTGCTGGCGGTGGTGCTGCTCCAGTTCGTGGGCACCATGGCCTCGCTCTACCTGCCCAGCCTCAACGCCGACATCATCGACAAGGGCGTGGCCCGGGGCGACACCGACTACATCGTGCACACCGGCGGCTGGATGCTGCTGGTCAGCCTGGTCCAGATCGTCTGCTCGATCGCCGCCGTCTACCTCGGCGCCCGGACCGCGATGGGCTTCGGCCGGGACGTCCGCGCCCGGCTGTTCGCGCACGTCAACCTCTTCTCCGCCCGTGAGGTGGCCCGGTTCGGCGCACCGTCGCTGATCACCCGCAACACCAACGACGTGCAACAGGTGCAGATGCTCGTGCTGATGAGCTGCACCATGCTGGTCGCCGCGCCGATCATGAGCGTCGGCGGCGTCTTCATGGCGCTGCGCGAGGACATCGGGCTCTCCTGGCTGATGCTGGTCAGCGTGCCGGTGCTGGCCGTCGCGCTGAGCGCGATCATCCGGCGGATGGTGCCAGGCTTCCGGCTGATGCAGACCCGGATCGACACGGTCAACCGGGTGCTACGTGAGCAGATCACCGGCATCCGGGTGGTCCGCGCCTTCGTCCGCGAGCCGTACGAGACGGACCGCTTCGGTGTCGCCAATGCCGACCTGACCGCCACCGCCCTGCGTACCGGACGGCTGATGGCGTTGATCTTCCCGGTGGTCATGCTGGTGCTGAACGTGTCCAGCGTGGCGGTGCTCTGGTTCGGCGCGCAGCGGGTCGACTCGGGCGCGATCGAGATCGGCGCGCTCACCGCGTTCCTGCAGTACCTGATGCAGATCCTGATGGCCGTGATGATGGCCACGTTCATGCTGATGATGGTGCCCCGGGCCGCGGTCTGTGCCGAGCGGATCGTGGAGGTGCTGGACACCGACTCCTCGGTGGTCCCCGCCGCCGCGCCGGTCACCGAGCTGCCCACCCGGGCCGAGCTGGAGCTGCGCGGGGTGCGCTTCCAGTACCCGGGCGCGGTCGAGCCGGTGCTGCGCGACATCTCCTTCACGGCCACCGCGGGCACCACCACCGCGATCATCGGCAGCACCGGCGCGGGCAAGACGACACTGCTGTCGCTCGTACCCCGCCTGGTCGACGTCACCGGCGGCGCGGTGCTGGTCGACGGGGTGGACGTCCGCGAATTGGAACCGGACGAGCTGTGGCGACGCATCGGCCTGGTGCCGCAGCGGCCGTACCTGTTCACCGGCACGGTCGCCAGCAACCTGCGCTACGGCAACCCGGACGCCACCGACGAGGAACTGTGGGCGGCGCTGGAGATCGCGCAGGCCCGCGACTTCGTGGCCCAGATGCCCGGCGGCCTGGACGCGCCGATCGCCCAGGGCGGCAGCACCGTCTCCGGTGGGCAGCGGCAACGCCTGGCCATCGCCCGGGCCCTGGTCCGGCAGCCGGAGATCTACCTCTTCGACGACTCGTTCTCCGCGCTCGACCTCGGCACCGACGCGCGGCTGCGGGCGGCACTGCGCCCGGTCACCGCGCAGTCGGCAGTGGTGATCGTGGCCCAGCGGGTGTCCACGATCGTCGACGCCGACCAGATCATCGTGCTCGAGAACGGAGGGGTCGTCGGAGTGGGACGACATGCGGAGTTGGTGCAGACCTGCCCGACGTACGCCGAGATCGTGGCTTCCCAGCAGACGGCGGAGGTGGCGGCATGAGCGAGCCCGACGAGTCGCGGACCGCGACCGTACCCATTCAGAAGCCGGGCGGTGACACGCAGCAACCCGGCGGCGGCGCGGCGACGCCGAAGCGGCTGCCGGCCGGCCGGCCGGCCGGCGGCCGGGGCGCGCACCAGCGTCTCGCGGCGGGCCCCGAGTTCGCGGGTCTGCTCGCCGTGGAGGACGCGCTGCTGCGGACGGACCGGGTCGACGCGCTGCGCGGGATCAGCGCGGCGGACTGGCGGGCGGCGGCGGACGCGGCCCTCGGCGCTCTGCACGAGCTGGTGACGACCACCGCCCGCGGGAGCGTCGAACGGGCCACGCCGGGCGCCGCGGTGATCGTCGGGCGGACCGGCGCGGTGGTGGGGCTCGGGCTGATCGCCGTGCTGGCGGTGCTGCTCGGCTGGGCCGCCACCGTGCGCCGCCTGACCGACGAGCGGTCCCGCTCGGGCACCGACCCGAGCCGGCCCGAGCCGGTCCCGGTCCCACCCGCCGACGACCAGCCGCCCGCCGGCCAGACCGGCAGCGGGCAGGCCGGCAGCCGGCCGGTCGAGGACCGTCGCGCCGGGGAGCTGTTCCTGCGGGTCACCCGGCGCAACCAGGTTCTGCTCCGCGATCAGCTCGACCTGCTGGACGCGATGCAGCGGCGGGAGCACAGCGCCGAGGAGGCCGACGAGCTGTTCCAGCTCGACCACCTCACCACCCGGATCCGCCGCAACGTGGAGAAGGTGATCACCCTCGCCGGCGCGACCCCGGCCCGCCGCTGGCGGCGCCCGGTCCCCCTGCTCGACGTCACGCGCGGCGCGGTCGCCGAGGTGCCGGAGTACCACCGCGTCCTGGTCGCGCCGCACTGGCCGTGGTCGCTCGCCGGGCCGGCCGTCACGGACGTCGTACACCTGCTGGCCGAGCTGATCGAGAACGCCCTGGCCTACTCGGCCCCGGACACCACCGTCCGGGTCGCTGGTGAGCACCGGCCGCACGGCTGCGCGGTCGTGGTGGTCGACGACGGTCCCGGCCTCGACGCGACAGCGCTGAGCGAGGCCAACCACCTGCTCACCAACCCGCCGACCCACCCGCCCACCGACGCCACGGGGTTGCACACCGTCGCCCTGCTGGCCGCCCGCTGCGGTGCCCGGGTCACGTTGCGGCCCAGCCGGCGCGGCGGGACGGCCGCGATCGTGCACCTGCCGGCGCAACTGGTCACGGTGACCGGCGCACCTGCCGTGGCGGTCCCCGGCCCCGCGCGCCGGTCGGGTCACAGCGGGCCCCACGCGCCCGACGCGGGCCGGGCGGGCGGTGCCGGCGAGTTGCCGATGCGGGTCCGCCAGTCCCGGGCCGCCGGGCCCGAATCCGGGTCGACCGGGCCCGAACCCGGCAGCACCGGCCCCGACACCGTCGAGCTGCCGGTCACGAGAGCAACGAGGAGACATCGATGACGCATGCAGTGGTCACCGCGGACAGCCTGACCGACGCGCTGGACCGTCTGGTCGACCGGGTACGCGGGGCGGAGTTCGCCGTCGTGCTCTCCCCGGACGGGCTCCCGCTCGGCGCTTCCCGACGGGTGGAGCCGAAGCTGGCCGAACAGATCTCCGGCGTGGTCGCCGGTCTGCTGGCGTTGGGGCTGGCCGCCACCCGGACCTGCGACGCGGGCGGGCTGCGCCAGATCGTCGTGCAGATGTCGCGGGCGTTCCTGTTCGTCGCCACCATTCCGAACGGGACGATCCTCACCGTCCGGATCGCCGGCGACGAGACCGAGGTGGGTGACATGGCGTACGAGGTCGCGCTCTTCGTGGGGCAGGCCGAACGGCACCTGCCGATCACCCTGGGCCCGGCCTCCGCGGCGAGAAGCGGGGACTCTGGTGCACAGCGCCGGCTCCGCTGACGAGGCGTGGTACGACGACGACGCCGGCCCGGTGGCCCGTCCGTACACGATGACCGGTGGGCGCACCGCACCCGAGCGGGGCCGCTTCGACCTCATCTCGCTGGTCGTCGCGCGGCGGCCGGCCACACCGCCCACGGCACTCTTCCCCGAACAGGCGCGGATCGTCGAGCTGTGTCACCATCCAGTGTCGGTGGCCGAGGTCAGCGCCGAGCTGGATCTGCCCCTGGGCACCGTCCGGGTCCTCCTCGGTGACCTGCTCGGAGCGGGTCTGGTCGAGACGCACGAACCACCGACGCTGTCGGAGCTGCCGTCCCAGGAGCTGCTCGAGTCGATACTTGTCGGGTTGCGCGCCCTGTGACGGCCGGGTGCCACCGCGACCCAGCGGTCGCGGGTTGGCGTCCGGGAATGAAGTGAAGGGGAGAGGCAGTGCCGGCAACACCGCCGCAGCCACGGCGTACTGTGGCGATCATTCTGCTGGACCGGATCGTGGCCGCCGCCGCAGCCGTACGGCGGGTGGTCACCGGCCGGGGCGATGTGTCACGGGCCACCTGGATCGCCGTGCTCGCGGCGCTCGGTGTGGTGGTGGCGACGGTGATCTCCATCATCGGTGTGGTGCGCACGCCGGAGCAGTTGGCGCCGGTGACCCTCGATCCGCCCCCGTCGGTGGACCAGTTGGGCACCCCCGGGGCCGGTACACCCCGGGGGCAGGCGAAGCCGGCGGCCAGCAGCCCGCCCACGTCCGCGCCGCCGTCGGTCAACGCGGCCCCGCCGCCCGTCGAGCCGCCGACCAGCGCGCCGGCCGCGCCCCCCTCGTCGGCGTCGCCGACCCCGGCCGCTCTCGGCGCCGACTTCGCCATCGAGGACCAGGCCCTGCTCAGCTACGGCGCCGCCGTGACCGTCAGCAATCCGAGGCCGGCTCCGGTGACGCAGTGGACGCTGGCCATCACGCTGCCCCGGGAGTCGCTGCGCGTCAGCGCGGTCCAGGGCGCGCGGGCCACGCAGGACGGCGCGGTGTGGACGTTCGTGCCGGACGGAAGCGTCGGGCAGGTGCCGGGCAGCGCCTCGGTCCGTGTGACGTTCCGGGTCAACGGCGCGGCGGTCGGCGCGACGCCCACGGCGTGCACGATCGACGGTGTCGCCTGCGGCGGGCTGCCGGACTGACGGCGGCCGGGCCCCCGGTGGCGCGCGTCGCTCATGCTGAAGGGGTGATTCGCTTCGTCCTGAACGTCCTGTGGCTCGTCTTCGGTGGTGGCCTCGTGCTGGCGATCGGCTACGGCTTCGCCGCGCTGGTCTGCTTCGTCCTGGTCATCACCATCCCGTTCGGCGTCGCCTCGTTGCGCCTCGCTGTCTACTCGTTGTGGCCCTTTGGTCGCACCCTGGTGCCCAAGCCGGGCGCGGGCGTCGGCTCCGGGCTGGCGAATGTGCTGTGGGTGGTGCTGGCGGGCTGGTGGCTCGCCCTGTCCCACATCCTCGCGGGCATCGCGCTCTGCGTCACCATCATCGGAATCCCCTTCGGCGTCGCCAACTTCAAGCTCGTCCCCGCGGCGTTCTGGCCGCTGGGCCGGGAGGTCGTGGACGCGCCGTGACCCGGTCCGGGCCGGCACCGTCGATCGTGGACAATCCGGAGTGCTACCCACCCCGACGAACCCCTCGATAGGAGCCTGGCATGGCCGGCCCGGACGCCGAACTCACCACGACGCTTCAGCCCGACGTGCCGCACGCGGCGCGGATCTGGAACTACTGGATGGGCGGGAAGGACAACTTCCAGTCCGACCGGGCGGCCGGTGACGCGGTCGCCGAGGTCTACCCGGAGATCGTCGTGATGGCGCAGCAGTCCCGCCGGTTCCTGGTGCGGGCCGTACGGCATCTGGCCGCCGAGGCGGGCATCCGGCAGTTCCTGGACATCGGCACGGGCCTGCCCACCATGCAGAACACCCACGCGGTCGCCCAGGACGTCACGCCCGACTCGCGGATCGTCTACGTCGACAACGACCCGATGGTCCTCGTGCACGCCCGCGCGTTGCTGGCCAGCACGACCCCGCAGGGCGTCACCACGTACGTTCCGGCCGACTACCACGACCCGGAGAGGATCCTCGCCGAGGCGGCGCGGACGCTGGACTTCGACCAGCCGATCGCGGTCATGTTCATGGGTGTGCTGGGGTACGAGCCGGACCTGGACGTGGTGCGTTCGATCGTCGGGCGGACGATGGACGCGACCGCCTCCGGCAGCCACCTGGTGCTCTGGGACGGCACCAACACCAGCCCGGCGGTGGTCTCCGGCGCGCAGCGGTTGGCCGATAACGGTGGTGTGCCGTACATCCTGCGCAGCCCGGAGGATCTCGCCAGTTGTTTCTCCGGGCTGACGATGGTGGAGCCCGGCCTCGTGCCGATCCCGCTGTGGCGCCCGGACGACGCCGACGCCGAGGGGATCGACGCCTACGGCGCCGTGGCCCGCAAACCCTGACGGGCGCGGGCC
>NZ_JBFAPG010000331.1:0-7084 GCF_040675595.1 Micromonospora sp. NPDC049580 | reverse complement strand
CAGCGCGGCGACCGGCGCGGCGATCCCGACCGCCGCCAGCAGCGCCCAGGCGGGCAGCGTGAACAACACGAACCGGGCCAGGAAGAGGTGCACCAGCGGGTGGCTCAGGTAGCAGCACACCGCCGGCGCCACGGCCCAGACCAGCAGCGGAAGGAGCAGTGCGCGCCGCCGGCGCCAGAGCACGGCGGCGCCGGCCAGGCCGGTCCCGACGAACGTCACGGCGACCGGGAGGGAGCCGAACAGCTCCCGGGGGAAGCGGGCGAGCGCCGCCTGGTCGCGGGTGATCCAGGAGACCTGGTCGGCCTGGCGGGACGCCGCGTACAGCAGGGGCGCCGCGGCCACGGCGACCACCAGCACGGTGAGCGCCCAGGCCCACCGGGCCCGCCGGGCACCGCCGCGGCGGACCGCCGAGCCGACCAGCAGCGCGTGGGCTGCCAGCACCGTCGCCGCGACGGCGTGCAGGCAGGTCAACGCCAGCAGGCAGCCGCCGTAGCGGACCCACCGCGGCCACGAGGGCCGGTCCAGCGCCCCGACCAGGGCGAGCGTAGCCAGCACGGTGAGGGCGACGACCCAGGCGTACGAGCGGGCCTCCTGCCCGTACCGGGACACCGACGGGATCGCGACGAAGAGCAGGCCGGCGGTGACCCCGACGGTGCCGTCGTACAGCTTCGCGCCGAGCAGGGTGAGCGCGCCGGCGGCCACCGCCGTGCCGACGATGGACGGGAACCGCAGGGCGAGGGTGGAGTCCCCGGCCAGCGCGGTCCACCCGCGCAGGGCCAGGTAGTAGAGGGCGTGGGTGAGGTCCATGTTGCCGAGCAGATGCCGCAGATCCGGCCACGCGAGGGTGGTGGTCAGCCAGCTGACCGACTCGTCGAACCAGATCTCGCGGCCGCCGCTGCCGAGGGCCGCGACCGCGAACGCGACGAGACTGACGGGCAGGGCGACGCGGGTACGCGACACCGGCGCGCCCGCCCGGCGCGCCGACGCGGCCGGCGCCGCGCGGCCGGGCGCGGCGGGGTGCCGGTCCGACCTGACGGGCTGGGACACGCTCACGGCGGCGGACGGCCTATTCCTAGACCCGGGTACGCGGCACCATCGCCGGCGACCAGCCGACGTCGTACCGGGGGGCGGCGACGGCCCGGGCGAAGGCCTTGGCGACGGCGGGCGAGCTGACGATCCGCCAGTCGACCTCCTTGCGCGCCTCGAACCAGATCAGGCCGATGATGTCCCGGTGGCCGGACAGCAGCTCGAAGGCCTGCCGGATCCACTCGGCCTTGCGCCCCTTGCCGTCGGAGGCGCCGGTCTCGGTGACGACCAGCGGCTTGTGGGTGAAGCCGCGGATCTCCCGGATCGTCGGGCTGAAGATCGCGTCGAAGGACCGGTACGTCGAGAGCGCCCCGGTGCCGTAGTAGCCGGAGAGCCCGACCCAGTCGACGTAGTCGTCGCCCGGATAGAGCGTGGCGAGTTTCGGGGTGGAGTCGTCCCACCTGACGTTCGGGCTCCACGTCCAGATGACGTTCTGCACCCCGGCGGCCTCGAACACGGCGTGGACGTGCCGCCAGGCCTTGACGTAGTCACCCGGCCGGTTGCCGTTGGCCGTCTCGCACCACGGGTACCAGTCGCCGTTCATCTCGTGGGCGAACCGGATGGCCACCGGGTACCCGAGGGCCTTGATGCCCTGCGCCCACGACCGCAGGTACGGGTCGAAGCTCCCCCGCGTGATCTGGGCCAGCCGGTACCGGGGCTGGTCCGAGCGGATCCTGTCGATCTTGCGGGCGCTGAAGCCCTTCTTGCGGGAGGTCTCGTCCAGCCGGTAGTCCCACGGTTCCCACGCCAGCATCGGCAGCATGCCCCGGTCGCGGATCCGGTCGAAGAGCACCCGGTCGAAGGCCGCCGACGCCCATCCCGCGCCGAAGAGCATCGCCTGCGGCTGACGCTTCGCGGCGGCGGCGAACGCATTCACCGGCGTGAAGTCGTACGGACCCTCGTTCGTCATGACGCCGATGAACGTCTTCCCGGCCGGCGGAAAGAGCACCGGCTCCGGGCGCGGCGGCGGTGCGGGCGTCGCCGGGGCGCTCGGTGCGGCCGTCGCCGGGGCGCTCGGTGCGGCCGTCGCCGCGGCCTCCCCCCGGGCTCCCGACGCCGTGCGCGGCGCGATCACGAAGGCGTACGTGAGCAGCAGCGCGGTGATCAGCGCCAGCATGCTCCGCGGCAGGGTCAGCCTCGCCATGGCACACTCCGTTCCGCCGGCACCCGCGTCCTCGGCGGGTGGCGGTCCTCGCTACGGGTACGCGCGGCGGCGCGGGCCGCGTCGTCGCGGTGTCGCCCACGGCGCGTCACACCGGAGACGATGGCGATCAGCGGCGGGCCCAGGCCGGTCAGGAGGGTCAGCACCGGCCAGACCCACAGCAGGGTCAGGCCGTGGTCCAGCAGGAAGCTCGCGCCGAGCACGGCGGCGGCGAAGGCCGCCCAGCCGAAGTGCAGCCGGAAGGTGCCGAGCGACTCGGTGGTGCGCAGCTTGCCCTTGGCCGTCACCACGAACGCGAGCTTGCGCCGCAGCAGCGCGCCGACCGCGGCGGCCACGTAGACGGGACCGGTGAAGAGGGCCAGCGCCATGCCGACCACACCGATCTCCTCCCGTTCGTGCGGGGCGATGTTGAAGCGGCGCAGCCAGAGCCAGAGCGCGAACCAGGTGCCGATGGTGCCGGCCCAGAGCACCGACCACACGGTCACGTCGAGCTGGGCCGTGCCGACGCCGGTGAGCAGGTACAGGGCGGTGGCGAGGTTGCCCAGCAGGAGGCCGACGGCGACGCTCGGGTAGTAGAACTGGAGCAGCCGGTACTGCCAGCGGCGCCGCGTGCCCAGCTCGCGCGGTGCGCGCAGCTCGGGGCGGACCAGGATCTCGCAGATGCCGGCCGCCCACCGCTTTTGCTGGTTGAAGTAGTCGGCCCACGAGGTGGGGCCCTCCCCGATGGCCACCACGTCCGGGGTGTAGACGCCCTTCCACCGGTTGCCGGTGTGCGGATTGACGGCGGCGTGGACCCGGATGCTGGTGAGGTGGTCCTCGATGATGGAGTCCTGGTAGCCCCCGACGCTGCGCCAGGCCGCCGGTCGGTAGAGGTGGCCGGTGCCGGTGAGCAGTGGCGCGTCCAGCCCGTTGCCGCCGCGCGCGATGAGTCCGTTGTAGAGGTACTGCTGCACCGACGCGCCGTGCGCGACCCAGTTCTGGTGCATGTTGCCGTAGACCTGCGGGGTCACCACGAAGGCGACGTCCGGGTCGCGGAAGTAGCCGAGGGTCCGTTCCAGGAAGCCGGGCAACGGCACGTGGTCCGGGTCGACGTTGGCGACCACGTCGTAGCCGTGCTCGTGCTCGGCCCGCCAGGCGTTGTGGTTTCCCGACTTCGTCCTGGCCCGGAACTCGCCGCTCGGCTGGTTGTACTCGGGCCGGCCCTTGCGGCTGAAGTGCCGCACCCCGAGCCGCGCGGCCATCTCCTTCACCTCGGGGTCGTCCCCCTCGTCGAGGATCCAGACGTCGACCTGGCCGCAGTAGACAATCTGCCGCATCCGCCGCAGGGTCCGCTCGGCGACGTCGAGCGGCTCCTTGCTGGGCACGATGGTGGTGAGCAGCGCCACCCGCAGGCCGACGGGCGGATCGACGGGGACCGGATCCTTGGCATGGAACGCGAAGACCCAGATCACGACGTTCTGCGCGAGGCGGATCAACTCCACGCCGACGACCACGCAGAAGCCGAGCCGGGCCGCCGTCGTCTGCCAGCTGCCGATCCCGGTCACGCCGGGCCCCGGCACGTGCGCCGGGAGCAGCAGCCACCCGACGAACAGCAGCCCGGCCGCACTGTTGACGAGAACCAGGAGCGTCAGGATCAGCCGGGACGCGGGCGACAGGGCCGGCCGGAACTGGACCGGCGCCGCCACGTGCCCCGGCGCGATCAGCGGGCCGGCCGTCGTACCGCACGCCGCGTAGGCGCGGCGCGCCCGGACGTTGCGCTGCCGACGGTCGGGCGGCTCCGACGACCCTCCGATCGAGGTCAGGGCCGGAGCGACGGCGATGCCCTGCCCGGCGACGGGAGACCGCCGGCTATCGCTGGCGATGACCACATTGCCCCCATGGGTTTCTGCCCGACTCGAACTCGACCGGAGCTGATGCTATTCGGACAATTTGCTTAAAGCGGGCTGGTTACGTAAACGACCATGAGCCGCGCTCTCCTCAGCCACCGGCGGGGTGCGCCTCGCGTGCCGTCGCACCGTCGGCGGGTCGCGTCCACAAGTGAACGACCCTCGTGAGATCGCCGGTCGCCCGCTCGCGCCCCCGGGCGTGGACCGGGCCAGCTGCGCCGGGGCGCCGAGCACCGCGATCGCCACCAGGGCGACCGCGCACCACCGGGCGCGCACCCGCGCCAGCGCGACCGCGCCGAGGGTGGCCCACGCGGGCAGCGTGAAGAGCAGCACCTCCGGCATCCAGACCGGCGTCGCCTGCGCGACCAGCAGCAGACCCAGCGGCGGCACCACCGCCCAGGCGGTGTAGAGGGCGGCGGAGCGTCGCAGCGGCAGGCTGAACAGCGCCAACCCGGCCAGCACGACCCCCAGGGCGGTGACGCCGAAGAGGTTCCGGGGCGTCGCGGCCAGCACGTCCAGAGTGGGCTCCGACCCCCGCGCGATCCCGCCGCCGACCACGCCACTGGGAAGCCCCAGCGCGACAGCCGCGGGGAGCGCGCCGAGGATCGCGACCGCCGACCACCGGCCGACCACCCCGCGTCGGAAGACGAACATCGACCAGCCGTGCCCGGCGAGCAACAGCAGCGCGAGACCGTGCGAAAGGCCCAGCAGCAGCACCGCGGCGCCGTAGCCGGCGAAGCGTCCGACCGTCGGCCGGTCAACCGCCCGCACGAGCAGCAGCGTGGCGAGCACGGCGGCGAACACCGTCAACGCGTACGGCTGGATCTCCTGCGCGTACCGGGTCGACGTCGGCAGCAGCGCGAAGATCACGCCGGCCAGTAGGCCCACCCGCGGCGTGAAGAGTCGGGCCGCCAGGAACCCGACGAGGGCCGCGGCGGCGGTGACGGCCACCGTCGACACCACCCGTATCGCCGGGCCGGACGCGCCGAGCACCTCCGCCCACAAGCGCAGCAGCGGCGAACCGGCGAGGCCCGGGGTGCCGCCGCCCGGCGGAGTGGCCACGCCGGCCCGCAGGAGGCAGAGCGCGACCGTCAACAGTGCCGGCACCAGCCAGGCGGTGACCCGCCACCGGCCGGTGTCGGTCGTCGCCTGGGTGACGATCGCGTGGTCCTCACCCCAGGGGTCCTCGACGTCGACCTCCGTCGACGCCAGCCGGGGCAGGACTATTGTGTCCGCGTCCTTCATCGTGTCTCACGCATCTCTGTCGGATCCGGCGGTGCACACCGCGGCGGGGGCGCGCCCCACGGCGACGCGAGCCGGGCGTACGCGCGGCGTGGGCAGCACGCGGCGCAGGACCGGCCGGACTCCTGGATCGGGTACGGGTGTCAACTGGAGCATAGGGAACAGAATCGGACAGATAACTCGGATGCGGCATAAGCCCCGAATCAGTGACCACCCGGACGTTGAGGTGGCGCCGTTGCGTAATCGGATCGGCGGACGTGTTGAACCCGGGTCGGGTCCGCGGTCAGATCGCCTGGGCGAGTCGGTGAACGCAGCGGCGACCCGCAGAGTGGGCGGGGCCTCGATGGCGAGTTCGTAGTGGCCGCGTCGTAGGTTCCGCATGAATACGTGCCCGGCTCAACGCAACGGAACCTGGTATTGCGATGCGGGCTACGAGCCGGTCCGCCGGGCGAGCGCCTGAACTCGGCGCAGGTCCGCTCGGCATCCGGCAAGGCCGAATTCGGCGATCGCTCGCTCAAGGTGCTCAGCCCGGTCGAGCCCGAGGGCTGACCGCTGTCCCGCGACGAGGTGACGGCCGAGTTCGTAATGGGCGCGTGCCAGCTCGTAGGGCATCTGACGTCGCTCGGCTTCGCGGGCTGCCCGGACCCACGCCCGCCGGGCGGGCTCGGCCCGGCCGCCCAGCCATCGGTACCAGCCCAGGCAGATGAGCGCCCTCGGACGGGCCATGGGAAACGTGCGGGCGTAGCGGCGTAACCGGCGCAGGGCGACTGCGGTGCTTTCGCGCAGCTCGGCCGGGTCAGGCTCGCCCGCTCCGCGCGCCGATCGTCGATGCGGATCCGCCAGCTCGAGCAGCGCCAGAGAGACCTCGGCAATGCCGGCGTGCGCCTCGATGGCGTACTGCTCGAACGACGGATGTGGGCCGATCAGGTGGTCGGCGGTGCGGATCGCCTGCCACGCGTCCAACGGCTGCCCGCTGGCAAGGTGTTGGCGAGCCACGGCGGCGTGGAGGCGGGCCGCGTCGATCCTGGCCGCTGCCGGCAAAAGCTGTGCGGCCTCTTCGGACCAGCCTGCCAGCGCCGGGTCGTCGGGGTTGGCGCGCAGGGCCGTCTCGATCAGGACGAGTAGACCCCAGAGGTGTACGACGGGATCGCGGCGTTCTCGGCCGGCGGCCATCGCCTCGGCGGCCGCTGCGGCCGCCTGCGCGTAGCGGGCGGTGAGGTACCGCCTGAATGCGCTGATCAGGAGCACCTCGTCGGCCCACCGGTGCATCGGTGTCCGGCGCCGGAGTTTCAGGACCCGGTTCGCGCCGAGGTCGACGGCGGCCCAGTCGCCGACCCCGGTCCAGTGCAGCCCGCCCACAATGCCGACCCAGCAGGCGGTGAGCGGATCGTTGGTGCGCTCGACGGCGCTGCTCGCGGCACGAAGGTGGCGGCCCGCGAGCCGGTGCAACCCCACGGTGCCGATCATCATCCCGAGACCAGCCTGCGCCCGCACGATCAGATCGAGGTCCCCGGCGCGTTCGGCAGCGTTCAGCGACGAGATCGACGCGGCGAGGACCGGAAGGTGCTCATCGAGTACCCAGTAGACCTCGGCGATCGTGAAGCAGGCGGCAGCGCGTTCGCGGGCCGCCTCACGCCGGTCCGCACCCCGGGCCACGACACCACCCGGCCGCAGGCCGTGAAGCGTCCGGCGGATCACCTGTGACGCG
>NZ_JBFAPG010000330.1:0-7186 GCF_040675595.1 Micromonospora sp. NPDC049580 | reverse complement strand
CACCACGCCGCCCGCCCGGCGGCCGTCAGGCGCCGTCGTCGGCGAGGCGGTGCCGGTTCGCCTCGATCCAGGCGTCCAGCGCGGCCGGGTCGTCCGGGTCCACGCCGTCGGCCATCAGTTGCGCGACCGCGGCCGTGGCCGGGCTGCGCCGCTCGCCGGTGGAGTAGAGCCGGGCGAACTCCGGCACCATCTCCTCGATCGCCTCGTCGGTGCGTGTCGCGGCCGCCTCGGGCAGCCCGCGCTGGCGCGACGCGTACCGGGCCCAGGCGCGCAGCACCCGGGGCAGCATCGCCGCGTCGTCCATGTCCAGCACGGCGCGGCGGTGCACCCAGTCGAGCAGGAAGAGCCCGGCCACGGCCGGGCTCCAGCGCATCGGGTCGGCGTCCGGGAAACTCGCCGAGTGGTCCAGCAGCAGGCTCAGGCAGAAGTGCAGCGAGGCGAGTTCCGGGCCGTCGACGCTGTCGAGCCCGAACCGGGCGGCCTCCGGCGCCGCCAGGAACCGCCGGACCAGGTCGGTGCGCTCGGCGGCGGACAGCGGCTCGACCTCCGCCGGGCCGGTCGGGTCGGCTGCCGTGGGGAGCAGCGCCAGCCGGGCGCCGACCAGCGCGCGGTCGGTGGAGAGCGAACCCTCGCCGGGCAGCTCGGTCAGGTCGTCGGTGACCGAGAGGTGCCGGGCCACCTCGCCCCGCAGCCGGGACGGGTCCTCGGTGCGGAACCAGGTCAGCTCGTCGTCGGCGCACATCTGCCGGACCTGGTCCAGGATCCGCTCCGCCGGCCCGCCGACGAAGATGTCCTTGGTGATCCCGATGTTGTGGTCGACCAGGGCCACCAGGGCGTGCTCCGGGCCACCGGCCGCGTCGTCGTACGCGAAGGTGGCGAGGTAGGAGGTCTGGTCGCCGTACACGTCGCCGTACGCCCAGCTGCCGGTCAGGTGCACCCGGCCGAGCTGCCCGGACCAGGCGGGCGCCTGGCTGCCCGGACGCACCCGCTCGGTGCCCTCGGCGGTCGGGACGAGCGTGGCGAAGACCTGCCGGATGGTGGTCGCCGCCGCGATCCGGCGGCGGGCGGTGGCGGCGAGGAACCCGGTGACGAACTCCCGCACGGCGGTGTCGCGGTCGGTCTCCGCGATCGCGTAGACACTGCCCAGCAGCGCGCTGCCGAGCATCTCGGCGTCGAGGGCGGACTCCAGCTTGGTCACGTCGCGTGCGGCGTGCAGCACCGCGTCGTAAGGGGTCTGAGGCGTGGCCATGCTCCGACCCTACGCCGGTCGGGGCGTACCAAGCGGCGTCAGCGGCGGGCGGCGTCCCGCAGCGCGTCGCGTGCCTGCGCGTAGGAGGCCAGCACGATCCGCACCGGGGCGAGCACGTACTCCGCGCCGACGTCGGCGACCTTGGCCGTCAGGCGCTGCTCGGCGCGGGCGCGGGCCCGCCGGGCGGCCCAGCGCACCACCGGGCGGGTCACCGCCGCCACCAGCAGCCCGGCCAGCAGGCCGCCGAGCAGCAGCAGGGTGGGCAGCGGCACCTGGCCGACCATCGGGTTGTCCAGCGCGGGCAGGCCGAGCGCCCGCAGCGCGTAGCCGAGCACCAGCCAGCCCAACCCGACCACGGCGGCCAGGGTGACCAGCCACTGCACACCGCCGACGACCCGCCACCAGAGCGGTCGCCTGTCCAGGCCGAGGTCGGTGCCGGCGATCGTCCGGTCCAGCGCGTCCGGCAGGTCGCCCAGGCGGGACCGGGCGGCGGAGGTGACCGCCGCCGGCCAGGCGGCGGGCAGGTCGGCGGCGGCCCGGTCGGCCACCGCGCGGATCGCCAGGCCGAGCGCCGAGCGTTGGGTGGCGGTCGGATCGGGCACCGAGGTCGCCGCGACCAGGCTCTCCGCCGGGTCGGCCGCGCCGCCGGTCGGGCCGGGCAGGTGCAGCCGGCGCAGCGGGTCGGGTCGGAGCCGGCGCCAGCCCCGCACCACCGGCCAGCCGGTGGCCGCGCCGGCCCGATGCCGGTACGCCTGCTCCACCGCCTCGGTCACCGCCGGCACACCGGCCGTGCCGGCCAGCGCCCGGTTCAGCGCGGCGACGGCCGTTCCGTCCGGGCCACCGGCCGGTCGGGCCGAGCCGACCAGCTCGTCCAGGCCGGCGACGACCGAGTCGACGTCGCCGGCCAGCCGACGCAGGGCGGCCTGCCGCTCGGCGACCGTACGCTCCAGCGCGGTGCGCAGCCCGACCATCCCGGCCGGGTCGATGGCGGTGGTGGCGAGCAGTGGCACGCCGGTCAGCCCGTCGGAGTCGAGCAGCCGGCGCAGGTCGTCCAGGACGCGGGGCAGCTCGGTCGGTGGCAGCCGGTCGGCCTGGTTGAGCACGACCAGGGTGACGTCGCGGTGCCGGTGGAACTCGCGCAGGTAGCTGTCGTGGATGACCCGGTCGGCGTACTTCTGCGGATCGACCACCCAGACCACCTGGTCGACCAGGCCGAGCAGCCGGTCCACCTCCAGCCGGTGGGACCGCTGCACCGAGTCGAAGTCGGGCAGGTCGAGCAGGATCAGCCCGTGCAGCGCCGTCTCGTCGTCCGCGTCGAGCGCGCTCTCCCGAACGAAGCGGTGCCGGGGCAGCACCCCGGTCCAGTCGAGCAGCCGATTGGCGCCCTCCAGCGGCCCCCACACGCACGCGTGCGTCACGCCGGTGGTCGGCCGGCGAACCCCGACCGGGGAGAGTTCCAGCTGGGCCAGCGCGTTGAACAGGCTGGACTTGCCGCTGCCGGTGGCGCCGGCGAGGGCCACCACGGTGTGATCGCGGGACAGGGCGAGCCGGGTGCCGGCCCGCTCGACCAGGGTGTGCGCCGGCACCAGCTCGGCGTCCGGCAGCAGGCCGTCGACGGCGGTCAGGAATCGGCGTACGGCCTCCAGGCGGGCGATCAGCGCGTCGGGGTCGACCCGCTGGTCGCCGCGGAACGCCTCGCGTACCCGGCCGGCGATGTTGGTCACCGCGAACCCTCCTCGTCGCCGACCGGCAGGGTGCCGTCGCCGGTGGCCAGGCCGCTGCGGTGCCGGGCCAGCTCGACCCGGCCGGCGGCCCGCCGCAGCGCGTCACCGGCCGCCTCGGCGGGTCGGGCTTCGGCGGTGCGGGTCAGGAAGCGGTCCGCCTCCGCGTCCAGCAGCGTCCGGACCCGCGCCACCAGGTCGACCCGGGCCTTCGCGGCGAGGGTACGCACCGCCTGGTCGCCGAAGATCGCCTGGAGGACAGCCTGCGCGGCGACCGTCGTACCGGCCCCGGTGGCCAACTCCAGCCCGGTGGGGATGAACGCGGTCGAGGCGAACACGGCGATCATCACGGCCAACCCGGTGGCGTTCACCGCGTACGCGGCGGTGCGGGCCACGAACCGCTTGTCGCCGCCCTCGACCCGGACCAGCTCCAGCACGCCGCGTTGCCAGTCCCGGACCATCCGTTCGGCGCGTTCGGGCAGGTCGCCGCTCGGGTGGGCGAGCCCCGGCTCGAGCAGGTCCGCTCCCGCCGGGTGTGCCTTCCACCCGGTGTACGCGGATTCGGCGGCCTCGGACGCGACGCCCCGCAGCAGGGTGACGAGCTGCGACTCGATGGCGTTGCGCAGCTCGGCGGCCGGCGCGGGCCGGCCGGTGACGGCGGCCACCACCCGGTCGCGGAGTCGCCCGATGCGGGCCTCCAGCGTGCGGAAGAACTCGCCGGTGCCGACGAACTCCTGCCAGCGGGCCAGCACCTCACCGCGGAGCAGTCGACCGTCCTGCAGACCCTGCTCGACGGTCCGCTCGGCACCCCGGTACGCGGCCCGGACCCGTTCGTCCAGCCCGTCGGCGGCGGTGACCTGCTCGTCGGCCGCGTCGGCCAGCTCCTCGACGGCGGGGTGCAGGGCGGCCAGCGCGCCGTCCAGGGTCTGCCGGACCACCGCCGCGCGGGCGTCCGCGTCGGCGGCCAGCCGGGCGAACCAGTCGGCCAGCGGCGCCGTGACCCCCTCGGGCAGCAGCCCCTGACCGTCGACCCAGGTCTCCGGGAGGACGAACAGCGGCGCCCGGCCCAGATCCTGCGCGGCGAGCATCTCGGCCAGGTGCGCGGCGATCTCGTCGCTGGCCTCGGCGGGCACCCGGTCGAGCACCATGGCGATCACGGCACCCCGGGCCCGCGCGCTGCGCAGCAGCTCCCACGGCACCGCGTCGGCGTACCGGGCGGCGGTGGTGACGAAGAGCCAGAGGTCGGCGGCGGCGAGCAGTTGGCTCGCGAGCGCCCGGTTGGCGTCGACGACGGAGTCGATGTCCGGTGCGTCGAGGAAGGCCAGACCCGGCGGCAGAGCGGGGGCGGTGACCAGGTGCAGGGAGCGTGGATCGTCGCTCGGCTCGGTGGTGCGGGTCAGCCCGGGCAGCAGGTCGCCCTGCCGAAACCAGGACGCGTCGGCCGGGTTGCAGACAAGCACCGGGGAGCGGGTGGTGGGCCGCAGCACACCGGCGGCGCTGACCCGGGCCTTGACCAGGCTGTTGACCAGGGTCGACTTGCCCGCGCCGGTGGAACCGCCGACCACCACGAGCAGCGGGGCGTCCAGTCGGGCGAGCCGGGGCAGCAGGTAGTCGTCGAGCTGGTCGGTGAGGGCGCTCGCGGTCTGACGGGCGGCCTTGGCGGAGGGCAGGGCGAGCGGATAGCGGGTCGCGCCGATCGCGGCCTTCAGGCCCGACAGCGCGCCGGGGAGGCTGTCGTCCCCGGTGGTGGCGGGCGGCTCCTCCGCGGCGTCCGGCGGGCCGGTGCGGGCTGCGACGGCGGGCGCGCCGGAACGGGTGGCGGAATCGCCGTGCGTCGTCACCGCTAAAGCGTGCCCGACCGATGCAAGGGAAGACAACCGGACGGTAATAACGGCTGGGTTGCGTCGGGTCGGCTCAACTCAACTTGACGATTCGCCAGCGCGTGGCACTATTGAGTCCAGTTCACTCAACTTGTGGTGGGGTCCGCTGCGGGCGGTGCCCGCCGAGCAGTCGCGGGCGATGCCCGCCACCTGCACAACCTTACGAAGTGAGGAAGCGAAGATGGCACGTGCGGTCGGTATCGACCTCGGCACGACGAACTCCTGCGTCAGCGTTCTCGAGGGCGGTGAGCCCACCGTCATCGCCAACGCTGAGGGCTCGCGGACGACCCCGTCGATCGTCGCGTTCGCCCGCAACGGCGAGGTGCTCGTCGGTGAGGTCGCCAAGCGCCAGGCGGTGACCAACCCGGACCGGACGATCCGCTCGGTCAAGCGCGAGGTCGGCACGAACTGGTCCGTCGACATCGACGGCAAGAAGTACACCCCGCAGGAGATCTCGGCCCGGACGCTGATGAAGCTCAAGCGGGACGCCGAGGCGTACCTGGGCGAGCAGATCACCGACGCGGTGATCACCGTCCCGGCCTACTTCAACGACAGCCAGCGCCAGGCCACCAAGGAGGCCGGTGAGATCGCCGGCTTCAACGTGCTGCGGATCGTCAACGAGCCGACCGCGGCCGCCCTGGCGTACGGGCTGGACAAGGGCTCCAAGGAGCAGACCGTCCTGGTCTTCGACCTCGGCGGCGGCACCTTCGACGTGTCGCTGCTGGAGCTCGCCGAGGGCGTCATCGAGGTCAAGTCGACCAGCGGTGACAACCACCTCGGTGGCGACGACTGGGACCAGCGGATCATCGACCACCTGGTCAAGACGTTCCGCGGCGAGCACGGCATCGACCTCAGCCAGGACAAGATGGCCCTCCAGCGCCTCCGTGAGGCCGCCGAGAAGGCCAAGATCGAGCTGTCCGCCGCCACCACGACCAACATCAACCTGCCGTACATCACCGCCGGCGCGGCCGGCCCGCTGCACCTCGACGTGACGCTCAGCCGCGCCGAGTTCCAGCGGATGACGCAGGACCTGCTGGACCGCTGCAAGGGCCCGTTCGAGCAGGCCGTGAAGGACGCCGGGATCAAGATCTCCGACGTCGAGCACGTCATCCTCGTCGGTGGTTCGACCCGGATGCCCGCCGTGACCGACCTGGTCAAGCAGCTCACCGGCCGCGACCCCAACAAGGGCGTCAACCCGGACGAGGTCGTCGCCGTCGGCGCCGCCCTGCAGGCCGGTGTGCTCAAGGGTGAGGTCAAGGACGTCCTGCTGCTCGACGTGACCCCGCTGAGCCTGGGCATCGAGACCAAGGGCGGCATCTTCACCAAGCTCATCGAGCGCAACACCACCATCCCGACCAAGCGCTCCGAGGTCTTCACCACGGCGGACGACAACCAGCCGTCGGTGCTGATCCAGGTGTTCCAGGGCGAGCGGGAGATCGCGGCGTACAACAAGAAGCTCGGCACCTTCGAGCTGACCGGCCTCCCGCCGGCGCCGCGCGGCGTGCCGCAGATCGAGGTCGCCTTCGACATCGACGCCAACGGCATCGTCAACGTGCACGCCAAGGACCTGGGCACCGGCAAGGAACAGAAGATGACGATCACCGGCGGCTCGTCGCTGCCGAAGGACGACATCGAGCGGATGCGCCGGGACGCCGAGGAGCACGCGGAGGAGGACAAGCGCCGCCGCGACGACGCCGAGACCCGCAACGTGGCCGAGGCGCTCCAGTGGCAGACCGAGAAGTTCCTCGCCGAGAGCGGCGACAAGCTGCCCAGCGAGAACCGGGAGCAGCTCAACGAGGCGCTCGGTGAGCTCCGGGGTGCCCTGGGCGGTCAGGACATCGAGAAGATCAAGTCCGCCCACGAGAAGCTGGCGCAGGTCTCCCAGCAGGCCGGTTCGCTGCTCTACTCCCAGCAGGCCGAGCAGGGCCAGCAGCCGGGCGGCGAGGCCGGCCCGGGTGCGACCGGTCCGCAGGCCGGCGCCGCCGGTGGCGCCGACGACGTGGTCGACGCCGAGATCGTGGACGAGGACGGCAAGAAGTGACCATCGGCCTCCGACACGTATCCACGGCGAAGGGGATGAGGTAGCCGCATGACGCAGAAGCCACGAGCCGCCGACCCGGGCGACACCGGGTCGACGCCGGGTGGCTCCGCGCCCACGGAGCCGGCCACCGGCGACGGGGAGCGGGTCGTCATCCGCAACAACCGCAAGCTGACCGACACGTCGGAGCCGGCGGGCACCGCCACGGACGCGGGCAGCGACGTACCCGCCGAGGGCCTGGTCGAGGACGCCGAGATCGTGGTCGACGAGATCGAGGCCGAGGTCAACTCCACCGACG
>NZ_JBFAPG010000329.1:0-7202 GCF_040675595.1 Micromonospora sp. NPDC049580 | reverse complement strand
CGCGCCCGACGGGTGGCTCAGCCGCGTGCGGTGTGCCGCTGCGCGACCGGCGCCCCGCCTCGGCCCCACTCCGTCCAGGCGGACACGCCGCGGTGCACCGCCAGCTCGGCGGTCCGTAAACCCTCCTCGTCCACCGTCTCCGGGTCGAGAAACGCGGACAGCAGCGAGACGCCCGGGTTGTGGGCGATCAGCAGCACGACCCGAGCTGCCGAGTCGGCGGTACGGACCAGCGCCAACAGCTCCTCGGGGTGGGCGTCGTACGCGCCGGGCTCGTAACGGACGGTCGGGCGGGGACCGGTCGGCCCTCCCTCCGGCGGCGAACCGGCCATCCCCATCGCCACCCCGTGCCAGGTCTGGCGGGTGCGCCGGGCGGTCGAGCAGATCACCACGTCGGGCAGCAGATCGTGGTGGGCCAGCCACGCGCCGGCCGCCGCCGCGTCGGCGTCCCCGCGGGCGCTGAGCGGGCGCTCGGCGTCGTCCGTACCCTCGCTGCCCTGCTCGGCCTTCGCGTGCCGGAGCAACACCAGTGTCCGCGTCTCGGCGTGGCTGTCCGTCATACCACCAGCTTGCCCGATTGGCGATCTTCCTGCCGGGGTAAGTCCAGGGATGCCGCACCCCTACCAACGGCCGCGGCGGACCGTACGCCAGGTTAGAGCCGAGGAGCGAGACATGGGCATTGGTGGCAGCATCTTCCTGATCGCGCTGGGCGCGATCTTCGCATTCGCCGTGGAGGCCGACCTGGGTTGGCTGAACCTGGCCGTGGTCGGCTGGGTGTTGATGCTCGCCGGTGTCGCCGGCCTGCTCGCCACCCTCTACTTCTGGAACAACCGCCGCCGCACCGTGGTCGCCGCTCCGGTTCGCGAGGAGCGCGTGGTGGCCGACCGGGTGGTGCCGGTCCAGGACGACCAGGTCATGCGGGAGTACCGCGAGGTGCGTCGGCCGGGTCGCCCCGTCTGATCCCTCGCTCGCACACTCCGGGGTCCCGCAGCGTGGCGGGGCCCCGGCTCGCGTGTGTGGGGGTCTGCCTCAGGCGAACAGTGCGAAGTAGATCGCGATGTGGTGGCACAGCGCCGCCAGCAGCGTGCACGCGTGGAAGAACTCGTGGTGGCCGAAGACGGTGGGCCACGGGTTGGGGCGGCGCAGCGCGTAGAACACCGCGCCGACGCTGTAGATGGCACCACCGACGATCAGCAGGACCAACGCCGTGACGCCGCCGCCGTGCAGGATGTCCGGCAGCATGGCGACCGCGACCCAGCCGAGCGCCAGGTAGAGCGGCGCGGAGACCCAGCGCGGCGCGTGCGGCCAGACCAGCTTCAGCGCCACACCACCCAGGGCCCCACCCCAGACCAGGGCCAGCATGATGGTGGCCTGCCGGGTCGAGAGCAGCATGACGCAGAGCGGGGTGTACGTGCCGGCGATGAACACGAAGATCATGCAGTGGTCCAGCCGGCGCATCACCTGGTAGCCGCGCTCCGACCACACCCGACGGTGGTACAGGGCGCTCGTGCCGAACAGCCCGCAGACCGTCAGGCTGTAGATGACACAGCTCACCAGGGGTGCCCAGCCCGGTCGGGTGGCGGCGATCGAGCAGAGCACGATCCCGCCGACCACGGCGACGAAGAAGGCGTACGTGTGCAGCCAGCCGCGCATCCGGGGCTTACCGATGTCGACCGGCTTCAGGCGAAGCGGGGCGGAGGTGGTCACGACATCAGGTTACGGCACCGTAGGTTACTTTCAAGTAGTCAGGCCGGTGACACCGAGCACCGTCACCGTGAACACCGGGTCGGCACGGCATCGGCGAGGATGAGCGGATGCGGATCCGACCCGCCGGTGCGCACGCCCTGCTGCTCGACTGCACCGCCCCGGCCGACATTCCCGAGGCGGCCCTGGTCGAAGCGTGGCGGGCCGAGTTGTGGCGCCGCCGCGAGCAGGGTGACCTGAACGCGGTCGAGATCGTGCCGGCGGCCCGCACCGTTCTGCTCGACGGCCTGCCCGACCCCACCGCCACCGCCGACCTGCTGTCCCGCTGGGCGCCGGCGGTCACCGCCGCGGCTGCTGCCACTGAGCCCGACGGCTTCGCGGCCGGCGCCACTGAGGACGACGGCGTCGCGGCCGGCGCCGGAGGCGGCGACACGACAATCGGCGGCGGCCACGGCGCGGAGGTCGTCGTTCCGGTCGAGTTCGACGGGCCGGACCTGCCGGTCGTCGCCGACCACTGGGGCGTCGACGTGCCGGCCGTGCTGCGCCGCCTGACCAGCACCCGGTTCCGGGTGGCGTTCTGCGGGTTCGCCCCCGGTTTTCCCTACCTGACCGGGCTCCCCGCCGACCTGGCGCTGCCCCGGCTGCCCACTCCCCGCCCCCGGGTGCCGGCCGGCTCGGTCGCCCTCGCCGGCCCGTACGCCGGCATCTACCCCAGCGCGTCCCCCGGCGGCTGGTTGCTGGTCGGCCGGACCGACCTGCCCCTCTTCGACGTCGACGGCGACCCGCCCGCCCGGCTCGGCCCCGGCACCCGCGTCCGGATGGTGGCGACGACGTGACCCGGCCCGCCGAGATCGAGGTGCTCCGCGCGGGCGCCCTCACCACCGTGCAGGATCTGGGCCGACCCGGCTGGGCGCACCTCGGCGTACCCCGCTCCGGCGCTCTCGACCCGACCGCCCTGCGGCTCGCCAACCGGCTGGTCGGCAACACCGAACAGGCCGCCGGCCTGGAAATCACCCTGACCGGCTGCACACTGCGGCTGACCCACGCCGCCACCGTGGCGCTCACCGGTGCCGAGGTGGCGGTCCGCGCCGGGGACCGGCCGGGCGACATTGGCCGCCCGCTCACCGTGCCGGCCGGGACCCTGCTGCGCGTCGGCCCCGCCCGTCGGGGCGTACGGAACTGGCTCGCCGTGGCCGGCGGGATCGACGTGCCGCCGGTGCTCGGCAGCCGCGCCACCGACACCCTCGCCGGGCTCGGCCCGCCCGTGCTGCGCGACGGCGACCGGCTGCCGCTGGGCGTGCCGCCGGCCGAACCCGCGCCGGTGGACGTGACCATCGGCCCGGCACCCGCGCCCGAACTGCACCTGAGCGTGCGCCTCGGCCCCCGCGACGACTGGTTCACCCCGAGCGCGCTCGACCTGCTGTTCGGCACCCCGTACACCGTCAGCCCGGTCAGCAACCGGGTCGGAGCGCGGCTCGCCGGCGCGGCCCTGCCCCGCGCGGTCGCCGGCGAACTGCCCAGCGAGGGCATCGTGCTCGGCGCGGTACAGGTGCCGGCGGACGGCCAACCCCTGATCTTCCTCGCCGACCATCCGACCACCGGCGGTTACCCGGTCATCGGGGTGGTCACCGACGTGACCCCGCTCGCGCAGGCCCGGCCAGGTACTACCGTCAGATTTCATGGACCTCAACGCTGACCTGGGCGAAGGATTCGGCATCTGGCGGCTCGGTGACGACGACGCGCTGCTGGGCCTGGTGACCTCCGCCAACGTGGCCTGTGGCTTCCACGGCGGCGACCCGTCCACCATGCGGCGGGTCTGCGAGGGCGCGGCGAAGCGCGGCGTCGCGGTGGGCGCGCAGGTCGGCTACCGGGACCTGGCCGGCTTCGGCCGGCGGCACATCGCGTACGACTTCGCCGAGCTGCGCGACGAGATCACCTACCAGTTGGGCGCGCTGGACGCCTTCTGCCGGCTGTTCGGCACCCGGGTCCGCTACCTCAAGCCGCACGGGGCGCTCTACCACGCGGCCGCCACCGACGAGTCCCAGGCGGCGGCGGTGGTCGCCGCCGTCGGCGGCCACGACCCCGAACTGCCCGTGCTCTGCCTACCCGGCTCGACGCTCGCCCAGCTCGCCGTCGGCGCGGGCCTACCCGTGGTCGCCGAGGCCTTCGCCGACCGCGGCTACCTGCCCAACGGGTCGCTGGTGCCGCGCGGCGCACCCGGCGCGCTGATCACCGATCCGGAGGAGGTGGCCACCCGGGCGGTACGGATGGCCACCGAACGGACCGTCGTCGCGGTGGACGGCACCGTGATCCCCTGCCCGGTGGAGTCGATCTGCGTACACGGGGACACACCGGGGGCGGTCTCCGCCACCGAGCTGGTCCGCGCCTCCCTGATCGACGCCGACGTCCCGCTCGCCCCGTTCGCCGCTTAGGCGTCCAGGCCGCGCAGGACCAGCGGAAGCCGGGACGCCGCGCCGTCGACCACCCGCACCGGGACGCCCCAGTCCTGCCGGGTCAGGTGGCAGGCCGCGTGCTCGACGTCCGCGTCGCAGGTCGCCGCCTGGGCGGTCACCTGGAGCACCCCGCCGGTCGCCTCGCTGTTGAGCACCAGCCGACGGGACAGCTCGGTGCCGGCGCCGGCGCCCTCCACCAGCAGCTCCGGTGGGGAGGCGGACACCACCAGCCGGGTCGACGGCCCGAACGTCTCGTCCAGCTTCTGCCCCGGCGCGGGCGTGAAGACGATGTCCAGGATGACCTCGCCCGCCGCCACGTCGGTCGGCTTGCGCTCGGTGCGGTGCCGGGGGCCGTCCACGGTGCTCGCACCGGCCGCCGACAACGCGCCGGACGCCAGCCGGGTCAGGCGGTGCGCGGCGGACTCGACCACCAGCACCTCACCGGCCGGGGTGAGCACCAGGTCACTCGGCTCGGCCAGCCCGTCCGCGACCGTGGACACCTGGCCGGTGGCGGGGTCGAAGCGGCGCACCGCGCCGTTGTAGGTGTCCGCGATCAGCACCGAGCCGTCCGGCAGCGCGCACACCCCCAGCGGGTGCTGGAGCAGCGCCGACTCGGCCGGCCCGTCCACGTGCCCGAAGTCGAAGAGCCCCTGCCCGACGGCGGTGCCCAGCACCCCGTTCTCGACGTACCGGACGGAACTGGTCTCGCTGTCGGCGATCCAGAGCCGGGCGCCGTCGGCGGAGACGGAAAGCCCCGACGGCTGCGCCATCCACGCCTCGGCCAGCGGGCCGTCGCGCAGCGCCTCCACGGTGGTGCCCGCGTACATGCCGGCGGTCCGCTTGATCGGGTCGAACCACCAGAGCTGGTGGATGCCCGCCATCGCGATGATCAGCTTGTCGTCGTACCAGGCCAGGTCCCACGGTGAGGACAGGTCCACGGAGAGCGCGTCGTGCGCGTGGTCGTCGACCGAGGCACGCCACTGCCGGCCGCTGCCGGCCACGGTGACCACCTCGCCGGACTCCAGCCGTACGCCGCGCAGCAGGTGGTTGACGGTGTCGGCGACCACCAGGTCGTAGCCGGCCACCTCGGCGACGTGCGTGGGCAGCAGGCAGAGGCCCTGCGGCTCGGAGAAGGTCGCCGCCTCGGCCGGCCCGTCGGCCCGACCCCGCTCGCCCGAGCCGATGCGGCGAACCGGCGTCTCGCCGTCCGGAGCCACCTCGACCAGGGAGTGCCGGGCCGAGTCCGAGACCAGCAGATTGCCGTCCGGCAGCAGCACCGCCTTGCCCGGGAAGCGCAGCGCGGTCTCCGGGGCGGGCGGCGGAACGTACGGACCGGTGCCCCGGTGCAGGGTGCCCTTCGCCTCGTGGGTGGCGATCAGCTCGTCGATCAGCCGGGCCAGCCCTTCGGCGTGGCCCTCGCCGGCCATGGTGGCCACCACGTAACCCTCCGGGTCGATCACCGACAGGGTCGGCCAGGCGCGGGCCGCGTACTGCTGCCACATGTCCAGCTCGGGGTCATCGAGTACGGGGTGGTGCACGCCGTACCGCTCGACGGCGGCGGCCAGCGCGTCGGCGTCCTTCTCGTGCTCGAACTTCGGCGAGTGCACGCCGATCACGACGAGCACGTCGCCGTACTTCTCCTCCAGCGGCCGCAGCTCGTCCAGCACGTGCAGGCAGTTGATGCAGCAGAAGGTCCAAAAATCGGCGAGGACGATCTTGCCGCGCAGATCCTGCAAGGTCAGGTCCTTGCCGCCGGTGTTGAGCCACTGCCGGCCCCGTAGTTCGGGTGCCCGTACGCGCGCTGTCGTTCCCATACCCGCCAGCCTGCCACGCCCCACCGGCCCGCCCGCCGTGACCCGGGCGACAGAGCTGTCAGCCAGGCGATCGGTGGCAGCTCAGCAAGGCGATGCTCGGCGTGTCTAGTTGCTCAGCCGCCATCGATCAAGGAAACGGGTCCCGACATCGACCGCCATCTGGATTTCGGGTCCGGTCGGCCGAGGAATCCGACAGGGCCTAGCCGCGGCCGCCCTCGTTGCGTTCCCGGCGCTTCGCTGCGTACGCGCGGACCTCGGAGGCGTCCCAGATGCGGCCGACGGTCAGTGTGGAGCCAATAACGTCCGATCTGGTCCGCCGCTCCCGCGGTTGGGCGAGCGAGCCGACACGGACCGACGCCCAGCCGGTCCGAGCGCCGTGTCTGCTGCGCTCTCCGGCGAATCGGACCAACGTGGGGTGGCGCCGGTGAACGCGCACTGGCCGCAGCGCCCGTCGTGGGACTGCGAGGCGTGTGGACAGCCGTACCCCTGTCCTGAGGCTCGGGCCATGTTCGCGGTCGGTGACCCCTGGGCGGCGGCGACCTACCTCGCGAGTCAGTTCGTGGCTGCCGTGAACGACCTTCCGACGGTGCCGGTGGTCGACCTGTACGCACGGTTCCTGCTATCCGTGCCCCTACGCGCGCGAAGAGGCGGTGGCGCAGGGCCGAGTGCCCGCCGAAGTCGCCGTCGAGGTGGCGGCCTACGTGACTCGTCATAATGCGACGACGAGCCTGCGCAGGCATCTGTTGACCCCGAAGGCCAGACCGGGGTGGGTCAGCGGCCGAGCGCGCCGACCTCGCTGATCTCGGTGGCGAGGGTTGGACAGACCCAGATCGCTCGGCCGGTGCGTACCACCGCCGTCAGAGGGTGACTCACCGGATGCTCGGGACAGGGTGGCCAATTGGTGGCGCGGCCCAGAGACCACAGCGCCTCAATCGCCCACTCCTGAACCTGGGCGGCGAGCGTGACGAGCTGGGTAACGGTCGGTTGGCCAAGGTCGACCGAGACTCCCTGGCCAGAACCATCGGCAGCGTAGAGAAAGGCGCTGGCGGTATGGGGGTCGTCTCGCCACGGTTCGTCACGAAGGTCGGGCTGCACCCCGCCGTGCGTCTCGAGATCGGACAGAATCAGCTCCAGCGCCGCCGCCAGTTCGCGTTCCACAAGCGGATTGTGCCCGAGTTTGAGTTTGGTGAAGCGGGCGGGAACGACGACGGCGGAGCCACGGGCAACCGTGGCT
>NZ_JBFAPG010000328.1:0-7219 GCF_040675595.1 Micromonospora sp. NPDC049580 | reverse complement strand
CGCGAGGCGCGAGGCGCGAGGCGCGAGGCGCGAGGCGCGAGGCGCGAGGCGCGAGGCGCGAGGCGCGAGGCGCGAGGCGCGAGGCGCGAGGCGCGGGGCGCGGGGCGGAATGGGAGGTTTGGGCCGCTTGCGGCTCGCGTGCCCGGCAGGATGGGCGATGTCGACCTAGACTCCAGCTGCGTCGATTGATGCGTCGATTCGTGGGGTGAGCGCAATGTCCGGACGAGGCGGCTTCGGCCGGGCCACACTGGTCGCGGTGGCGGTCGTGCTGGCCTGGCTGGTGATCGGCGGTGTGGCCGGCCCGTACGCCGGGCGTCTCAGCGAGGTCGCCACCAACGACAACGCCGCCTTCCTGCCCACCGACGCCGAGGCGACCCGCGCCCAGGACCTCGCCGGCGGCTTCGTCGACCGGCAGACCGTGCCGGCGCTTGTCGTCTACGAGCGGTCCGCGGGGATCACCGACGCGGACCGGCAGCGGGTGAGCGCCGACGCTGCCCGCTTCGCCCAGGTGCCCGGCGTGGTCAACCCGCTGCCCCCGCCGATTCCCAGCGAGGACGGCCAGGCACTCCAGGTCGTCGTGCCGGTGGACGACGCCGAGGGCGAGGAGATCGGCTCGGTCGTCGAACAGTTGCGCGACATCGCCGGCGGCGACCGGGACGGGCTCACCGTGGACGTCGCCGGCCCGGCCGGCCTGCTCGCCGACCTGATCGAGGTCTTCTCCGCCATCGACGGGCCACTGCTGCTCGTCACGCTCGTGGTGGTGCTGATCATCCTGCTGATCGTCTACCGCAGCCCGGTCCTGTGGATCTTTCCGCTGCTGGCCGCCGGAATGTCGTACGCGCTGGCCTCGGTCTTCGTCTACCTGCTCGCCGACGCCGACATCGTCAAGCTCAACGGCCAGGCACAGGGCATCCTCACCGTGCTGGTCTTCGGCGCCGGCACCGACTACGCGCTGCTGATGATCGCCCGCTACCGCGAGGAGCTGCACCGGCACGACCGCCCGTGGGACGCGATGCGCACCGCGTGGAGGGGCGCCGCTCCGGCCATCATCGCGTCCGGCGGCACGGTCATCGTCAGCCTGCTCTGCCTGCTGCTGTCCAGCCTCAACTCGAACCGGGCGCTCGGCCCGGTCGCCGCCATCGGCATCGCCGCCACCCTGCTGGTGATGCTCACCTTCCTGCCGGCGTTGCTGGTGCTGGGCGGCCGGTGGGCGTTCTGGCCCCGACGTCCCCGAGCCGACCAGGCCGACCCGCGGGCCGAGCACGGCATCTGGAGTCGCATCGCCGGTTTCGTGGCCCGGCACGCCCGACCGATCTGGCTGAGCACCGCCGTCGTCCTGGCTCTCCTCACGCTCGGCCTGACCCAGCTCGGCGCCACCACCCTCGGTCAGTCCGACCTGTTCACCCAGCGCACCGACTCGGTGGACGGCCAGGACGTGATCGCCCGGCACTACCCGGCCGGCACCGGCAGCCCGGCAACCATCTTCACCACCGAGCAGAGCGCACGGCAGGTGGCGCAGGTGGCCCAGGGCGTACGCGGCGTCGCCGACGTCCGTCCGCTCTCCAGCGGCCCGCAGACCGGCCCGCCCGAGGAGAACGCCGCCCCGAAGGTCGTCGACGGGCGGGTGCAGTTGGAGGCGACGCTCGCCGACCCGCCCGACAGCGACGGCGCCGAGCAGACCATCCGCGACCTGCGGGTGGCCGTACACCAGGTGCCCGGCGCGGACGCCGTGGTGGGCGGCTTCACCGCGATCAACGTGGACACCTCGGACGCCGCGAAGCGCGACCAGAACGTCATCATCCCGGTGGTGCTGGTGGTCATCGCGGTCATCCTG
The DNA here is from genome assembly GCF_040675595.1 of Micromonospora sp. NPDC049580. Lineage (NCBI taxonomy): Bacteria > Bacillati > Actinomycetota > Actinomycetes > Micromonosporales > Micromonosporaceae > Micromonospora > Micromonospora sp. NPDC049580. The sequence continues at coordinate 5,385 of NZ_JBFAPG010000328.1, read as the reverse complement.
GCCCTGCTGCTGCGGGCCCTCCTCGCTCCGGTGCTGCTCATCGGCACGGTGCTGCTCAGCTTCGCGGCGACCCTCGGTCTCTGCGCGCTGCTGTTCCGCCACGTCTTCGACTTCCCCGGCGTGGACTCGTCGTTCCCGCTGTTCGCGTTCGTCTTCCTGGTCGCCCTCGGGATCGACTACAACATCTTCCTGATGAGCCGGGTCCGCGAGGAGTCGGTCAAGCGGGGCACCCGCGCCGGTGTGCTCGCCGGCCTCGCCGTCACCGGCGGGGTGATCACCTCCGCCGGCATCGTGCTCGCCGCGACCTTCTCCGCCCTGGCCGTCCTGCCGCTGGTGGTGCTCGTCGAGCTGGGTACCGCCGTCGCGATCGGGGTACTGATCGACACGATCATCGTCCGGTCGCTGCTGGTGCCCGCGCTCGCGTACGACATCGGGCCGAAGATCTGGTGGCCGGGCCGCTTGTCCCGGGCGAACGGCGAGCGGGAGGCGCGCGATGCTGGCTGAGACCGACGTGGTCGTCGTCGGCGGGGGCCTGGCCGGCGTCGCCGCCGCCCGCCGGCTGCACCGCGCCGGCGTGCCCTGGCGGCTGCTGGAGGCCGGCGGCCGGCTCGGCGGCCGGGTCGCCACCGACGTCGTCGACGGCTACCTGATCGACCGCGGTTTCCAGGTGCTCAACACGGCCTACCCGCGGCTCGGCACGCTGCTCGACACCGACCGGCTCAACCTCGGCTACTTCACGTCCGGGGTGCTGGTGCGCCGGGGCGACGACCTGCTACGGCTGGTCAACCCGCTGCGCGAACCGGCCGGCGGGCCGCGTACCGCGCTGGCCGGCGTGGGCTCGCTGCTCGACCGGCTGCGCTTCGCCGCGCTCGCCACCGGCTGCGCCACGCTGCCGGTGTCCCGGCTGCTCTCCGCGCCGGAGACCAGCGCCGAGACGGCGCTGCGCCGCGCCGGTCTCTCCGACGCGATCATCGAGGAGCTGCTGCGGCCGTTCCTGTCCGGCGTGTTCATCGACCGGGAGCTGGCCACCTCCAGCCACGTGCTCGCGATGGTGCTGCGCTCGTTCGCCCGGGGCCGGATCGGTCTGCCCGCCGAGGGGATGGCCGCGCTGCCCCGGGCCATCGCCGACCCGCTCCCCGCCGACCTGCTCGACCGGGACACCCCGGTCGCGCAGGTCGCGCCCGGCCGGGTCCGCACCCAGGCCGGCGACATCCGCTGCCGGGCCGTCGTGGTCGCCGTCGACCCGCCCGCCGCGGCCGCGCTGCTGCCGGCCCTGGCGACGGTACGCATGCACAGCTACACCACGTACTACCACAGCGCGCCCGAGCCGCCGCTCGCCGAGCCGATCCTGCTCGTCGACGGTGACCGGCGGGAGATCGTCGCGAACACGGTGGTGCTCAGCAACGCCGCCAGCACGTACGCGCCCGCCGGACGGCACCTCGTGGCCACGTCGGTGGTGGGTCCGACGGCCCCGCCCGAGTCGACCATCCGGGCCGAGTTGACCCGGCTGTACGGTCGATCCACCGCCGACTGGACCCACCTCACCACAGTGGTCGTCCCGGACGCGCTGCCCGCCGCGCCGCCGCCGCAGGGGCGGCTGCGCAAGCCCGTGTCGGTGGGGGAAGGGCTGTTCGTGGCCGGTGACCACCGCGACAGTCCATCGATCCAGGGCGCTCTCGCCAGCGGCTGGCGTGCCGCCGGGGCGGTGCTGAAGGAGTTGCGCGCCGGCTGAGCCCGCCTCGAACGAGGGCCCCGCAGCCGTAGTTGATCACCTATGATCGCCGCCATGCCCGCCCCCCTCTCGGCGCCCACCTTCGATGCCGCTGCCGCGTACCCCGAGGTCAACGACCTGCGCAAGGCGCTCGACGCCGCCGACTGGCCCGCCGTCCGGGCCGTGTTCACCGACCGGGACCCCGCCTTTCACACACTGCTCGTCAGGGAGGCCGGCGACCACGCCGGGTCCGCGGCGTTCCTGCACCGCGTGTACGACGACGACCCCACCGACAGGCTGGCGGGCACCCTGCACGGCACTCACCTCATCTGCGACGGCTGGCGGATCCGCAGCTCCTACCGGGCCCGACACGTCAGCCGGTCGCAGTTCGAACAGTTCCATGAACACCTGCGTCGCGCCGAGCGGGTGCTCATCGACGTCACCGCCCGGTACCCCGACGACGCGGCCGCCTGGACTGAACGGATCATCATCGCCCGGGGTCTGCAACTGGGCCAGAACGAGGCACGCCGCCGCTACGACCGACTCGCCCAGCACCACCCCCACCACGCCCCCGCACAGGCGGCCCTGCTCCAGCAGCTCTGCCCGAAGTGGAGCGGCGACTGGGACCGGGCCTTCGCCTTCGCCCGCGAGTGCGCGCAGGCCGCTCCCGCCGGGGCGCCCAACGCCGTGCTGGTCGCCGAGGCGCACCTGGAACGCTGGCTGGACTTCGACACCGACCGGGAGCGCACCGCGTACGTGCGCAGCACGCCCGTCGTGGACGAGGTGATGCAGGCCGGGCAGCGATCCGTGCTGCACGCGGACTTCGTCGACCGGCCGGGCTGGGTCTGGATCCGCTCGACGTTCGCGCTGATGTTCAGCCTCACCGAGCAGTGGCCCGCCGCCGCCAGCCAGTTCACCGCCCTGGGCAACCTGGGCACCGAATACCCCTGGGCCTACGTCGACGACGCCGAGGGCTTCACGAAGTACCGCGCGAAGGCGTACGCGAAGGGTGGCCAGTCATGATCCAGCACCTGGACGTGGACGGGGTGCCCACGCTGCTCGCCCCCACCGGCGGGCCGATGCGCGCCGGACTGACCTTCCGGGTCGGCACCGCCGACGAGACGCTCAGCCGCGCCGGCATCACCCACCTCATCGAGCACCTCGCGCTCGCACCGCTCGGCCTGGCCGACTACCACGTCAACGGCGTGACCGCCCCGGCGTTCACCATGTTCCACACCCAGGGCTCCGAGGCGGACATCGCGGCGTTCATGACCGCCGTCTGCGGGCACCTGTCCGACCTGCCGGTGGCGCGGCTGGACGTGGAGAAGGACATCCTGCGCACCGAGTGGAGCAGCCGGGGCGCCGCCGCGATCGACGACATCCCGCTGTGGCGACACGGCGCGCGGGACTTCGGTCTGAGCAGCTACCCGGAGTGGGGCCTGGGCGCGCTCACCGCGGACCACCTGCGCGAGTGGGCGGCCCGCTCGTTCACCCGGGAGAACGCGGTGCTCTGGATCGCCGGCGACCGGGTGCCCGCCGGGCTACGCCTCGCGCTGCCCAGCGGCGTCCGTCAGCCGGTGCCGGCGGTCTCGTCGGCGCTGCCGCAGACCCCGGCGTACTTCGTCAACGGCGCCCGCGCCGTGGTGCTCGACTCGGTGGTGCGGCGCAGCACCGCTGCGGCCGTCTTCTCCGGCGTGCTGGAGCGGGAGCTGTACCGGTCGCTGCGCCAGGAGTCCGGGCTCTCCTACACCACCACGACGGGGTACGAGCCGCGCGGCGACGGGTACGCCACGCTGCGGGCGCTCGCCGACGCGCTGGCGGAGAAGCAGGACGCCGTGCTCGGCGGCTTCGTCGACGTGCTCGCGAAGCTGCGGGTCGGGCGGATCGAGCAGGCCGACCTGGACGCGACCATCGCCAAGCGGGAGGACGTGCTCGGCACCGCCGAGATCGACGCCGCGCGACTGCCGGGGTACGCCCTCAACGTGTTGACCGGCGAGCCGAACCTCAGCATCGACGAGCACCGGGCCGAGCTGAAGGCCGTCAGCCTCGCCGACCTGCGCCAGGTGGCCGGTGAGGTGACGTCGTCCGCGCTGCTCATGGTGCCGGGCGGGCTCCGCGCCGACTGGGCCGGCTTCGTCGCGGCGCCCACCCACTCCAGCGACACGGTCGACGGCACCACGTACGCGGCGAAGCAGGGTGCCGGCGCGCTCCGCATCGGCGTGGACGGGGTGACCTACCTGGGCACCGACGGGCCGCTGACCGTCCGGTACGCCGACTGCTCCGCGATGCTCGCCTGGCCCGACGGGGCGCGGCAACTGATCGGCTCGGACGCCATCGTGCTGCACGTCGAGCCGACGATGTTCAACCTGCACCCGGCGGCGCTTCCGGTCATCGACGCCCAGGTGCCCGCCGACCGGCACATCGCCATGCCGGCCCGCACACCGGACTCCATCCCGCAGCCGTCGGCCGCCGAAAAGCCGGCCGCAACGCCCGCCGACCGCCCCTGGTGGGAGATCGCGGCGATCGTGGTCAGCGGCGTGGCCGTCCTGTTGGCGGGCGCGGTGAGCCTGCTGCTGACGTACGTCATGGTCGCCGCCGGCACCGAGCCGGGCGAGGAATGGCTCTGGGGCGTCGTCGTGGCGGGCTGGCTGCTCACTGTTATCCTCGCGTTGCCCATCGTGCTGCTGTGGCGACGGCGGCGGGGATGAGGCGGGGCCACACCGGTGCTGGCCCGTGATCCACCGAGCGGGATAAGATCCGCGCGGTGTCGGGGCGGTAGCTCAGCCGGTTAGAGCAGGGGACTCATAATCCCTCGGTCGCGGGTTCGAGTCCCGCCCGCCCCACCAGCGGTTTCCCAGGTCAGTCGTGCTGCCGACGACCCGGACGGACCGCGTCGAGGTCCGGACCGACGCCCTCAGTCCGCACTGAGTCCGCAGCAGCCCGACCCGCCGCCAGCAGGCCGAGCGCGGTCGGCGCCCCGGCCGATTGCAGACCGCGCCAAGCACCGGGATCCGACGCCTCCGACGGGGATCTTCGACAGAGATGGGCTTGAGGGGGAGGCGTGGTACGTGCCAGATGAGGTGTTCCCCAGCGATCTCTCCGGCCACTTCTGGGCAACGCTGGAACGCCGGCCGGAACTCGATCGATGGCGCTTCGAGATCCTCGACTATCAGAACAACGTCCTGCTCAGCGGCTTGGCCCGAAGCGAGCGGCAGGCCGCAGCCATCGTCAACGCATGGGACCAGGTGATCGCAACGTCGCACGACGAAGAGGATCCCAGCATGGGTTGGGTTGATGATCCGGAATGACGGGTAACCCGTCGTCCCAGGGACGTGCGGTCCGCATCTGGTCCACAAGAGGCCGGGGCTCGGCTCGGCGGCGGCGGTGTTCGCCGCTACGCTGGCGCGTTTCGAGCGGCACGAGAGGTACCAGCAGTTCCTCCGGAACCCGACGCAGATTGTCAGATTTACGGGATGGACCAATCGAACATCCGCACCGGCAGGAGTACAAGAACGACGGTCGCGGCGACGGCGAGCAGAACGCGCACGGTGCGAAGACCTCGCCACCACGGGATGATCCAGAGCAGCAACCAGTCTGCCGGGCCGGCCGGCCATGCTTATGGAGCACCAGGTCCTAGAAGACCTCGGGGCTCCGCCCCGAACCCCGACCCTCCT
>NZ_JBFAPG010000327.1:0-7224 GCF_040675595.1 Micromonospora sp. NPDC049580 | reverse complement strand
GACCGCGTGGGTGTTCTGCATGGTGGGCAGGCCCGTGCCGATGTCCAGGAACTGCCGGATGCCCGCCTCGGCGGCGTCGCCGGCCCGCGTGCGCCGGTGCGACAGCGGCGCTCCGTCGGCGTTGAGGTGATGCGGCGCGGCGTACGTGACTGTGGTGTGCACGATGTCGCCGGGCCGGATCGACCCGGCGAAACTGCCGGCGTCGAAGTGGACGAGCCGGCCGTCGCGGGCCCGGCCGGAGAGCCGCCCGGTCCGCTCGTCCTTGCGGCCCTCGCCGACCGCGACCAGCACCTCGACGGGCTCCCCCACCAGACGCTTGTTCTCCGCCCAGGAGATCTCCTCGACGGCCGCGACCAGCCGCTCGTAGCGCTCCTGCACGACCTGCTTGGGCAACTGGCCGTCCATGGTCGCGGCGGGAGTGCCGGGGCGCTTCGAGTACTGGAAGGTGAAGGCCGAGGAGAACCGGGCCTCGCGCACCACGTCCAGCGTGCGCTGGAAGTCGGCCTCCGTCTCGCCGGGGAAGCCGACGATGATGTCGGTGGTGATCGCCGCGTCCGGCATCGCCGCACGGACCTTCTCGATGATCCCCAGGTAACGCTCGGAGCGGTACGAGCGGCGCATCGCCTTCAGCACGTCGTCAGAGCCGGACTGCAACGGCATGTGCAGCGAGTGGCAGACGTTCGGCGTCTCGGCCATCGCGGCGATCACGTCGTCGGTGAAGTCCTTCGGGTGTGGGCTCGTGAACCGGACCCGCTCCAACCCGTCGATCTCGCCGCAGGCGCGCAGCAGCTTGCCGAACGCGTACCGGTCACCGAACTCGACGCCGTAGGAGTTGACGTTCTGCCCGAGCAGGGTCACCTCCAGCACGCCCTCGTCGACCAGGGCGCGCACCTCGGAGAGGATGTCGCCGGGACGGCGGTCCTTCTCCTTGCCGCGCAGAGAGGGCACGATGCAGAACGTGCAGGTGTTGTTGCAGCCCACCGAGATCGAGACCCAGCCGGCGTACGTGGACTCGCGGCGGGTCGGCAGCGTGGACGGGAAGACGTCCAGCGACTCCAGGATCTCCACCTCGGCGGCGGCGTTGTGCCGGGCCCGTTCCAACAGCACCGGCAGGGCACCGATGTTGTGCGTGCCGAAGACCACGTCCACCCAGGGCGCCCTGCGGACGATCTCGCCGCGGTCCTTCTGCGCCAGGCAACCACCGACGGCGATCTGCATCCCCGGGTGCTTGTCCTTCACGGGACGCAGATGACCGAGGTTGCCGTAGAGACGGTTGTCCGCGTTCTCCCGCACCGCGCAGGTGTTGAAGACGACGATGTCCGGGGTGTCGTCGGCCTGGGGCGCGCGCACGTAGCCGGCCTGTTCGAGCAGGCCGGAGATGCGCTCGGAGTCGTGCACGTTCATCTGGCAGCCATAGGTGCGCACCTGGTAGGTGCGCGGGCTGCCCGCCGCTGCGGTAGTCATGACCAGGACAGCGTATCCGGGTCGGCCGGATCACCCCGAACCGAGGAGCACCCGACATGTGCCGAAGCATCAAGACGTTGCGGGAGCCGTTCACCCCGCAGGTGACCGACGCGGACATCGAGGCGGCGGCGTTGCAGTACGTCCGGAAGATCTCGGGCTTCCGGGCGCCCGCCGCGCACAACGCCGCCGCGTTCGAGGCCGCGGTGGCCGCCGTGACGGAGGCCACCCGCACCCTGCTCGACCAGCTGGTCGTGCGGGGTGGCGGGTCGGGCACCGCCGACCGGCCGGCCACCGCCGCCACCGGGCGCGGCTGACCTCTTTGGCGCACCGGCCTCTTCGGCGCACCGGCACCGGCCGGGCTCGGCCGGCTGGGCACCGGGTCAGGCCGCGGCGAGCACCGGCGCGACGGTGTCGGGAGCCCAGCGCGAGCGGTGACACTGCGACCAGCCCCGGCAGCCCGGGTCACCCAGCGTGCACAGCCGCTTTCGGCTGAGCACCTCGCCGTCGTCGGTGTCCCGGACGTCGAAGTGCACCGGGCGGACCGTCCCGTCCGGTGCGACGAGCAGGTGCCGGCCAGCGTCGAGCGTGTCGTCGCGCAGCAGGCAGTTGCGGCCCAGCAGTCGGGCCAGCGCGGCGATGCTGGCGTGCTCGGAGAGCCGGTCGGGCACCCCGTAGCAGTCGACCACCGTCGAGAACTCGCCCGGCGCCTGCCAGACGTCACACACCACCGCGTACGCCGGCAGCCGGGCCGGGTCCGCCACTGCCAGCGGCATCACCACCCGACCGAGCGCCTCGGCCAGCGCCGGGTAGACCTCCACGGGTCGTACCCGATCGATTCTCCAGTTCCACAGCTCGGTCATTCCGCCTCCTCGCTGCGTTCGTCCCACCGGCCTCCGGATCGGGCCTTACTGACGATGGTGGGGGGCATTTGACCCCAGCCGGGGGCAAGTTACCGGTCTGTGACCATTCCGGGCAAAATTTCCCTGAGCGGCATTGCTCGGAGTAGCGGGAAGGTGACAGTTTATCGGCTATCGTGCGCCATCCGCACCACCGGGACCGCGTGTCCCGGCACTGCGTCCGGGCCTCGCCGCGCTGTCCGTCAGCGCAGGACGACCAGGTGCTCCCCGCGGGGCAGCAGCTCGCCCACCACTGGCGCGCCCGGCAGCTCACCGGCGACCAGCAGGCCGCCGGAAGTCTGCGCGTCGGCCAGCAGCAACCGCTCACCCTCGTCCGCCGCGCCGAAATCCGTCCAGGGCGTGACCCACTCCAGGTTGCGACGGCTGCCGCCGCTGACGTACCCGTCGCGCAGCGCCTCCCGCGCGCCGGCCAGGTACGGCACCCGGGCGGTGTCGATGGCCACCGTGAGCCGGCTGGCACGGGCCAGCTTCGAGGCGTGCCCGAGCAGGCCGAAGCCGGTCACGTCGGTGCCGCACCGGATACCGGCGGCTACCGCCGCCCGCGCAGCGTCCCGGTTGAGGGCGCTCATCGAGGCGACCGCCTCCGGGAAGCTCTCACCGGTCGCCTTGTGCCGGGTGTTGAGCACGCCCACCCCGAGCGGCTTGGTCAGCGACAGCGGCACCCCGGCCCGGCCGGCGTCCAGAGTGATCAGTTCCTCCGGGCGCACGGTGCCGGTGACCGCGAGGCCGTACTTCGGGCCGTCGTCGTCCACGCTGTGCCCACCGGCCAGGTGACAACCCGCCTCCCGGGCCACGTCCTGACCGCCGCGCAGCACCTCGCGCGCCAACTCGAGCGGCAGCACGTCGCGCGGCCAGCAGAGCAGGTTGAGCGCCACCAACGGGATGCCACCCATCGCATACACGTCGGACAACGCGTTGGCCGCGGCGATGCGCCCCCAGTCGTACGCGTCGTCGACGACCGGGGTGAAGAAGTCCGCGGTGCTGACCAGGCCCGTCCGCTCGTCCAGGCGGACCACCGCGGCGTCGTCGCCGTGGTCCAGGCCGACCAGCAGCTCGGCGGTGCCGGTGGCCGGGCCGAGACCGGCCACCATGACCTCCAGCTCGCCCGGCGGAATCTTGCAGGCGCAGCCACCGCCGCGCGCGTAACGGGTCAGCCGTACCGGTTCCGTCATCCCCCCATGATCTCGACAAGCCGGTCTCGACGCCACCGTTGCGGCCCGGTGGTGACCAAAATCGGACCCCCGACAACGATCGGGACCGGTGTTACCGCTCCGTGACCAACTGAGTTGCGTTCCGCCACATCACGCCGCCTACAGTTGCCCAACCGGGGGTCAACCGACCCCGATCCGGGAGACGACAGGGACGGTGGACGACGTGACGACGGGCGAACCGCTCATCGTGCTGGACGCGGTCAACAAGTGGTTCGGGCCGCTGCACGTGCTGGACGACGTCTCGCTGTCGGTGGGTCGGGGCGAGGTGGTCGTGGTGATCGGCCCGTCCGGCTCCGGCAAGTCGACGCTGTGCCGCGCCATCAACCGACTGGAACCGATCAACTCCGGCACCATCACCTTCGACGGCCAGCCGCTGCCGGCCGAGGGCAAGCCCCTCGCCAAGCTGCGCAGCGAGGTGGGCATGGTCTTCCAGTCCTTCAACCTCTTCGCCCACAAGACCATCCTGGAGAACGTCACCCTCGGCCCGATCAAGGTCCGCAAGGAGAAGCCGGCCGCTGCCCGCGAACGCGGCCTGGCCCTGCTCGACCGGGTCGGCATCGCCAACCAGGCGGACAAGTTCCCGGCCCAGCTCTCCGGCGGTCAGCAGCAGCGGGCAGCGATCGCCCGCGCCCTGGCCATGCAGCCCAAGGCGATGCTCTTCGACGAGCCGACCAGCGCCCTGGACCCGGAGATGGTCGGTGAGGTGCTGGACGTGATGACCTCGCTGGCCAGCGACGGCATGACGATGGTCGTGGTCACCCACGAGATGGGCTTCGCCCGGCACGCCGCCAACCGGGTCATCTTCATGGCCGACGGCAAGCTCGTCGAGGACGCCTCCCCGGCGGAGTTCTTCGCCAACCCGCGCAGCGAGCGGGCCAAGGACTTCCTCTCCAAGATCCTCACGCACTAGGCGTCCGTAGTGGAGCGTGCCGTACAACGGCGGGCTCCGTCGAAGAAGGAGAAGAGTATGCGTATGAAGCGCGTGGCGGCGGTCGCCATGATGGCCTCCCTCGCCCTGTCCGCCGCGGCCTGCGGCAAGGAGGGTGAGCCGACGCCGAGCGCCGGTGGAAACGCCTCCGGTGGCGCCCAGTCCGACACCTGCAAGAGCTCCGGCGCGACCTTCACCCCGAAGACGGACGCGGCCGTCGCCGGCAGCCCGACCTTCGAGAAGATCAAGGCGGCGGGCAAGGTCTCCATCGGCGTCAAGTTCGACCAGCCGAACCTCGGCTACAAGGACGCCCAGGGCAAGCGGTGCGGCTTCGACATCGAGATTGCCCAGTACGTGGCCAGCACGCTCGGCATCGACCCGGCGAAGATCGAGTACAAGGAGATCGCGTCGGCCAACCGGGAGACCGCGATCAAGGGTGGTGAGGTCGACTACTACGTCGGCACCTACTCGATCACCGACAAGCGCAAGAACGACATCTCGTTCGCCGGCCCGTACTTCGTCGCTGGCCAGGACCTGCTGGTCCGCAAGGACGAGACGTCGATCACCGGCAAGGACACCCTCAAGGGCAAGAAGGTCTGCTCGGCCACCGGCTCGACCCCGATCCAGAGGGTCCGCGACGAGGGTCTGACCGAGGCGAGCAACATCGTCGAGTTCAAGACCTACTCGGAGTGCGTCTCGCAGCTGCTCGACAAGAAGGTCGACGCCGTCACCACCGACGACGCCATCCTCAAGGGCTACGCGGCGCAGAACCCGGACGAGCTGAAGGTGGTCGGCCAGCCGTTCAGCACCGAGAAGTACGGCATCGGCCTGCCGAAGGACGACAAGGCGCTGCGCGACTACGTCAACGACCAGATCGAGGCCGCCTTCACCAACGGCACCTGGCAGAAGATCTACGACGGCACGCTCGGCCTGTCCGGCTCGGCGGGCACCCCGCCGAAGGTCGAGCGGTACTGATCGTCCGGCTCGACACGAGTTGCGGCGCCGGGCGGGGCTCGTCCCCGTCCGGCGCCCGTCCGAGGGACTGAGAGCGAGGCATGGGCGAGTTCTTCCGCGTACTGACGGACAACGGGCAACTGTTCGTCGACGGGTTCACCAACACCGTCAAACTTTTCCTGATCGCCGCGGTCGGCAGCCTCGTCCTCGGCACGCTGCTCGGCGCGATGCGGGTGTCCCCCGTGCCGGCCCTGCGGGCGTTCGGTGCCACGTACGTCAACCTGGTGCGCAACACCCCTCTGACGCTGGTCTTCGCGTTCCTCGTGTTCGCGGTGCCGAAGCTCGACCTCAACATCGACTACTTTCCCAGCGCCGCCATCGCGCTGACCGTCTACACCTCGGCGTTCGTCTGCGAGGTGATCCGTTCCGGCGTCAACACGGTCGCCGCGGGGCAGGCCGAGGCGGCCCGCGCGCTGGGCATGACCTTCGGTCAGGTGCTCACGCTCATCGTGCTGCCGCAGGCGCTGCGGGCGATGGTCCCGCCGATGATGAGCGTGTTCATCGCGATGCTGAAGAACACCACCATCGCCGCCGGTTTCTCGGTGCTGGAAGCCGGAGCGATCCCGGCGTACATGGCCGAGCGGGGCGAGCCGCAGTTCGCCGTCCTGCTCTGGATCACCATCGGCTTCCTGATCCTGATCCTGCCGCTGGTGGCCTTGCAGCGGTTCCTCGAACGCAAGTGGCGGGTGGCCCGGTGAGCCCCGCAGCGGCGAACGGAAGGTGCGCGGTGAGCGCGAGGAGTGAGCTTGCGAGCCCCGCAGTCGCGAACGGAAGGTGGCTGAGTTGAGCCAGGCGTCGATCCTCTACGACCTGCCCGGGCCCCGCGCCAAGCGACGCAACGCGATCCTGGGCGTCGCCTCCACCGCCGGCATCATCGCCCTGCTCGCCTACGTCGGCTACAAGTTCGCCGACACCGGCCAGTTCGAGGCTCGCAAGTGGGAGCAGTTCCAGTACGCCTCGGTGCAACGCGAACTGCTTGGCGGCCTGTGGGCGACGCTGAAGGCGGCCGGCATCGCCGCTGTCCTGGCGCTGCTCTTCGGCGCGATCTTCGCCAGCGGCCGACTGAGCGACAAGTGGATCCTGCGTACCCCGTCGACCTTCGTGGTGGAGCTGTTCCGGGCGATCCCGCTGCTGATCCTGATCTTCTTCGGCTACTACGTCCCACTGCAGTACGGCTGGTCGATCGACAAGCTGTGGGCGCTGGTCATCGGGCTGGTGCTGTACAACGGTTCGGTGCTCGCGGAGATCTTCCGGGCCGGCATCAACGCCGTGCCGTACGGGCAGACCGAAGGCGCGTACGCGATCGGCATGCGCAAGAACCAGGTGCTGCGACTGATCCTGCTGCCGCAGGCGGTCCGGTCGATGCTCCCGGCGATCGTCAGCCAGCTCGTCGTGCTGCTCAAGGACACCGCACTGGGCTTCATCATCACGTACCCCGAACTGCTGTTCGTGGGTAAGCAGATCGGCGGCCGGTTGCCGTTCGGGCTGCCGTACGTGCCGACGTATCTCATCGTGGCGGCGATCTACATCACCATCTGCGGTGCCCTGTCGATCCTGGCCTGGTGGTTGCAGAAGCGGATGGGCCGCACCCCGCGTACCGCCGCCAAGGTGCTGCCCGCCCAGAACGTCGGCGAGGACTCCGCCCGGATGATCTGACGGGACAGCGGAACGAGTGACGGGCGGGTGGCCA
>NZ_JBFAPG010000326.1:0-7290 GCF_040675595.1 Micromonospora sp. NPDC049580 | reverse complement strand
GTGGCGCTGACCGTCATGCGCTGGGTGCCGAGCACCGAGAGCAGGCGTGGCGCCTCCGCGGAGGGCGAGCCCGGCACCGCGGTGTGGATGACGAGCCGCTGGTCACGGTCGGCGATGTCGAGGACGTCGCAGTTCACGGTCACCGGGCCGACCAGCGGGTGCTGAAAGGTCTTGATCAGGGTGTGCTCGTCGTCGACGTCGTGCGACTCCCACAGTTCGCGGAACCGTTGGCTGCCCGCGAGCAGGTCGCGGACCAGCGCCGCCACCTCGGGGTCGTCGGGGTAGCGGGCGGCGGTGGCGCGTAGTCGCCGGGCCGAGCTGCGGGTGAACTCCTCGACGTCGGACACCCCGTACAGCACCCGGCCGTCCGGGTGCGGGCCGAGGAAGGCGCGGCGAACCAGGTTGCGGTCACGTCGGGGCAGCGCCGAGAAGTCCTCCATCAACGCCGCCGCGAGATCGTTCCAGGCGATCACCTCGTAGCTGGCCGACGTCACGTGGGCGGCCGCCTGGGGCAACCGCTCGATCAGGTCGAGGATGCTCTGCCGCACCTCGTGCGGCGGCCCGGCCGGCGGGGCCGGCGGCCTGCCGGCCAGATGGTGCAGGTGGTCGCGCTCGGCGTCGGAGAGGCGCAGCGCGCGGGCCAGGCCGGCCAGCACCTCGGGCGAGGGGTGCGGGGCGCGGGCCTGTTCGAGCCGGGTGTAGTACTCGATGGAGATGAACGCCAGCCGGGACACCTCCTCGCGTCGCAGCCCGGGCGTGCGGCGCCTGGTGCCGGCCGGCAGGCCCACCTCGGCGGGGGTGTGCCGCTCGCGCCGGCTGCGCAGGAAGAGGGCCAACTCCTGTCGATTCACCCCTCAAGTGTGCGCCGCTGGACGGGCTCAGCCAGTGGCTCACCGCCTCCCGCACCGCGGCGTACGACCGGCTGCCCACCAACCCGCCCTCCTGGCTGGCCGACAACGGACCGCTCACCGCGCAGGAGAAGAGCACCCTAAACACCAACTTCCGCAAGCGTGCCCAGTCCGTGCAGGCGGTCGATCGGCTGATCGGCAACCTGCGCGCCCAGCTCACGACCAACGGCATCGCCGACAACACCTATGTCGTGTTCAGCTCCGACAACGGCTTTCACATGGGCGAGTACCGGTTGACCGGCGGCAAGCAGACCGCCTTCGACACCGATGTGCGGGTCCCGCTCGTCGTCGCCGGGCCGGGCGTCGTTCCCGGATCGCAGCGCACCGAGATCGTGCAGAACATCGACCTGGCACCGACCTTCCAGCGCATCGGCGCCGCCGACGTCGGCACGCACGTCGACGGGCGCAACCTGCTTCCCCTCGCGCAGGGCGAGGCGGCGCCGAACTGGCGTACCGGGGCGCTGATCGAGCACCACGGCCCCAACCAGGCCGCCGACGATCCCGACGCCCAGGACCGCCGCAACGGCAGCCCGATCACCTACGAGGCTCTGCGGACCGCGACCTACACCTACGTCGAGTACTCCAACGGCGAACGGGAGTACTACGACAGGACCGCCGACCCGCACCAGCTCGACAACATCGCGGCCGGCCTTTCGGCCACGCGACGGGCCGCGCTGCACGGTGCCCTCACGTCGTACGTCGCCTGCCACAGCCACTCGGCGTGCTGGACGGCCGGTCACGTGCCGGCCTGACGAGCGCGGGTTCCCTGGCGGCCTCGACAGCCGTCCCGACGCCGGCTTCACTCCGCGGACGTGACGACCCGCGCGAGTGGAGCCGCGCGGCCGGCTCGGTAGCGACCCGGCGTCGTTCCGATGATCGCGCGGAACGCCGCGATGAAACTGCTGGGGTTGGCCCATCCGCAGGCGTAGGCGGTCCGGGTGGTGTCCCAGCCGTCGGCCAGCAGCACGAGTGCGTGGTAGACCCGCAGCTGCGTCCGCCACTCGTAGAAGGTCATGCCGAGTTCGTCGCGGAACAGTCGGCTGAGGGTACGAGGGCTCACTCCGATCGTCTTTCCGAGTTCGGCCAGCGTGGCGTTGTCCGCCGGCGTCTCGTACAGCATCCGGGCGAGGGCTTGCAGGCGGTCGTCCCGCGGCTCCGGCCTGTCAAGCCCTATGCAATCCGGGTATAGGTTCGCTGGGTGGATGTGGTCGCCGCCTGCCGGGCCTTCGTCGCCGTCAGTGGCCACGGCAGCTTCACCTCCGGCGCCGCCGCTGCGGGCATCCCCCAGTCGGTCGCCAGTCGCCGCATCGCCGCCCTGGAGGAGCACTTCGGGGCGCGGCTGTTCGACCGGTCGTCCCGCGCGGTGCGGCTGACGTCGTTCGGCCAGGACATGCTGCCATCGGCCCGGCGCCTGGTCGACCTCGCCGATGCCATTGGCGACGACGCCCAGCGGGCACGGTTGCGCCCGCTGCGCGTCGCCGTACCCGAGATCTGCTCGCCACACCACCTCGCCGCTCTGGTGGTCGCGGCGCGGCGGCAGCAGATCCACCTGGAGGTACGGCCGGCCGGCCCGGCCGAGCGTGAACGGCTCTGTCGAACCCTGGAGGTCGCTGCCGGGATCGTGGCGGTTCCGGAGGCGGCGGCGTCTTGGCGGGTGCCGCTCGGACTGGCCGCCCGGACCCCCTTCCCGGCGCCGACGGTGTTCCTGGAGACGCTGCGCAGCGGCCGGGCCCGCACGCAGGCACGCCGGCGGATCCTGATCCAACCCGAGGACGACGTCGCGCACCTGCGGGACCCCCTGACCCGTGCCAGCCAGTCGGCCGGCCTGGGGCCGGCCCAGGTGGCGGTCGCGCCGTCCCTCGTCGACGCCGCGGCAGCGGCCCTCGGCTCCCCCGACCTGCTGCTCTGCTCCCGTCAACAGGCCGAGGACTTCGGACTGCACTGGTGCCCCCTCGCCGACCCCCGGCTCCTGCGAGGCTACGAGGTCGCCGCCGGCGTACGCGAGGACCTCGATCAGCTCAGCACGGTCCTCGACGCGGACATCGCACGATGCCTGGGCGCGACCGATGGCGACCCGGGGCCGGCCAGGGGTCGCACACGCGGTGACCGCACGACGGGAGATCCCGCGTGAGCGCCACCGCCGTCGTCCGCAACGCCCAGGACCTGCTCGACGAGGCCGGGTTGCACGGCGCGTTCCTGGTCCGCAACCTCGACACCGGCGAGGAGCTCGGCTTCGACGCGGACACCCCGTACCCGACGGCGTCGCTGGTGAAGGTGCCGCTGGCGGTCGCCGTGCTCGAACGGATCGCGCGCGGGGAACTCGACCCGGCGGCACCCGTCGACGTCCTGCCCGGTCGAATCACCACACCCGGCCCGACCGGGTTGAGCCGCTTCCGCCATCCGGCGCGGATCGCCGTGGACGACCTGCTCTACCTGAGCACCTCCGTCAGCGACGGAGTCGCAGCCGACGCCCTGTTCGACCTCGTCGGGCCCACCGAGGTCGCCGCCGAGCTGCGGCGACTGCGGATCGAGGGCATCGCCGTGCGACACCGGGTCGGCGACCTCGCCGAGACCCCGGCGGAACGTCTCGGCCCCGACGACGTACACCTGGCTCACGCCCTCGCCATCGGCGCCGGAACCCCCGGCCAGGGCCACCCGGTCGCCCAACTCGACGTCACCCGCGCCAACACCGGATCGGCCCGGGCCTACGTCGACCTGCTGCACGCCCTCTGGCGCCCCTCGACGATCCACGAGACCACCGCCGAGCGGGTACGCGCCCTGATGGGCGACAACCTGCACCGCCAGCGGCTCGCGCCGGACTTCACCTCCGACGCGTCCCGCTGGTCGTCCAAGACCGGCACCCTGCTGCACCTACGCCACGAGGTAGGGGTGGTGGACCACGCCGACGGTCAGTCGTACGCGGTCGCCGCGCTCACCGCCTCCCGGGTGCCCGCTGTCGCGCAGCCCGGCAGCGAGGCGACGATGGCACACGTCGCCCGGACACTGCACGGCCACCTCCGCACGGGCACCCTGCCCTGGTGGAGTTAGTCAGCTGGTGGCCCGGGCGCACGCTCGGCGGCACGGCACACCGTCACAACGCGGCGACCACGACCTCCGTTGCCCTGGCGATGAGGGCGTTGTCGTAGCTGGCGTCCTTCTCGTCGCGGCTGGACAGCACCGCGAGGACGATCGGCGCCCGGTCCGGCGGCCAGATCACCGCGATGTCGTTGCGGGTGCCGTAGCCACCGGCACCGGTCTTGTCCCCGACGACCCAGCCATCGGGAACACCGGCGCGGATCAGCTCGCCGCCGGTGGTGTTGCCCCGCAGCCAACCATTGAGGATGTCGCGGTCCGCCGGTTCGAGGGCGTGGCCGACGGCGTACGCCCGCAGATCCTGGGTCAGGGCCCTCGCGGTGCTGGTGTCCCGCCGGTCACCTGGCCTCGCCTCGTTGAGCTCGGTCTCGTAGCGCGCCGGATCGGTGACCTTGTCTCCGACCTCGCGCAGTTCCTTCTCGAACTTCTGTGGTCCGCCGAGCTGACGCAACAGCAGGTTACCGGCGGTGTTGTCGCTGTAGCGCACGGCCGCGTCGGCGATCGCGCGCAGCGTCATGCCCTCGGCGACGTGCCGCTCCGTGATCGGCGAGTAGGTCACCAGGTCGTCCGCCGAGTACCGCACCACCCGGTCCAGCTCGACGTCGGTGGTCTCGTCGAGGACCTCGGCGGCGGCCAACGCCTTGTACGTCGAGCTGTACGCGAACCGCTCGTCGTCCCGGTACTGCACGGTCCGGCCAGTGCCGGTGTCGATCGCGTAGACCCCGAGCCGCGCGTCGAACCTCTCCTCCAGTTGCCGGAACTCGTGGTCCCGGTCAGCGGCGGTGGACGGGTTCACCGTTGCCGCACGGTCCGGCGTCGGCTGCTCGGCGGCATCGGCGGGGCCGCAGGCGGCCAGTGACACCACTGCCAGCGCGGTTACCAACCCGTCTGTCGAAAACACCATGATCGCTCCTTGTCGGTGTCGTGAGGTCCGGCGCGGGCGGCGCCGGTCGGACAAGGCTCGACCCTGACAGGGATTCGGCATGCGGTCGAAGACGGAACTGGCGGTGTTCATGCTGATCTGGCATCGCCCGCGCCCTGACCGACCTCGCTCCACCGCTCGACTCGGACCCGTCAGGAGCTGGTCCCGCGAAGGGACCATCGGCGCACCAGAAGGCAGAAGCCCAGGGCGGGACCGGTCAGGCGGCTGCGACACGTCCGTAGCCTCGTCGACGACCCACTCAACCCCGGACGCCTCCGGTCGCGTCTCTCTCTGCATCCGCTCGTGATCGCGAGGCGGATATGACCTGGAGGTGGCGTGAGTCGGTACGAGGACGACGAACAGTTCCGGCTGTTCGTACAACGACAGTGGGGGCCGTTGCTCCGAACGGCCTACCTGCTGACCGGCGACCGGGGAACAGCGGAGGACCTGGCGCAGTCGGCGTTGGAGAAGACTCATCGGCGCTGGGGGCGGGTACTGCGCAGGGACGCCCCCGAGGTCTACGTACGCCGGGTGATGGTCAACACGGCGATCTCCTGGCGGCGTCGGCGGCGGCCGCTGGAGGTGCCGCTGCTGACCTCCGACAGCGCGCCGACGCCGGACGCGTACGCGCAGGTGGAGGAGCGGCAACTGCTCCTCACCGCGCTGCGGCGGTTGCCCCCCAGGACCCAGGCGGTTCTGGTGCTGCGCTACTTCGAGGACCTCAGCGAGGCGGACACCGCCAAGGTTCTCGGCTGTTCCATCGGCTCGGTGAAGAGCCAGGCGTCGCGCGGGTTGGCCCGGATGCGGGTGGAGTTCGCCCCACCCGCTTCCCAGTCCCCGGTACGGCTCGAGGAGGAACTGGCATGACCGAGAGCTTCGCAGATTCGACGCTCAGTCCTGCGCTATGGCAGGCCGCGCACGGCGTCAACGTACCTGAGGACCCGTGGCCGGGGTTCGCCCGGCGCGAGCGACGGCACCGGCGGACGCGGCTGATGCGGGCGGTGGTGGCCGCTGCGGTCGGAGTCGCGCTCGTGGGGGTCCAGACCAACGTGGTGCCCCTGCCCGGATGGGCGCCTGGCATCGCGGTCGCTGCCGCCCCGGCAGCGCTGCTCGACGCGCCGGCCCGGGGCGCGCTGGCCGGCGATCAGGCCTGGCTGGACACGCTGCGGGCGCGGATCAGCACCGACAGCGCGTTGGGTGGCTGGAGCCCGGACGGCATCTGGAAGGTCGGCGATCGTGACCGGATTCGTTTGCTTTACGGCAGTGACCAGCCGGGCCAGCGGGTCGCGCTGGTCGCGGTGCCGCTCCGCCTCGGCCTACTGAGCAAGCAGGCGCTGGTCTGGTACGTGGGTCCGGCCGGGGCCGGCGCCGAACAGATGCGCTACGCCGGCCACAGCGAGGGCGTCGACGACCCGGTGATGACCCTGATGCAGGCCGGTCCCGACCGGGGCGGATTCGCGGTCGTCGTCGGGCCGGCCGAGTCCACCGTGATGATCAGTGGCGACCCTCGGTACACACCGAGGGGAACCCTGGAGTACCAGGACCTCGCCAGGGCGGACGGCAGCGGGGTCGGGTTCGCCGTCCTGCCCCCCGCGCCGCTTCGGAACGAACCCGTCGTCCGGGTCAGCCGTGGCGACCAGCTGCTCTACCAGGGGGGCCTGGGCGGCGGCCCGTACGACGCGATCGACCCGACCGGACCGGAGATGGACGTCCTGCTCGCCGCCGCCCGACGGGGTGCCCGAGGTACGCCGGTGGACGATGCCAGCCTGCGCGACTTCGTCCAATCGGCACTCCTCGACAGTCGTCTCCCGGCTGCCGGGACGACAGTGCGGGTGCGTTGGTCGGGCAGCGGGCACGGCCAAGCCGCCACGCTGCTCACCGTGCAGCCTGCCGGCGGCGGGGTGATCGCGTACGCCAGACACGGCGACGACCGAACCGGCTGGTGGACCGACCTGCGGCTGCTGCTGCCGGCCGAGGGCGCCGACCAGCGACCAATCGGCTGGCGGATCCGGGCCGACGACGGCACCCGTCCGCCGACGGACCAGGTGCGGGTGATCGCCCCGCCGGACGCGGCCCGCGTCACGGTCACGATCGGCGGCGCACCCCCCGCCACGGTCACCCTCGACGCGTCGAACGCCGGCATCACCCGGATACCGCCGGACCAGCCGGCCACCCTCACCGCGTACTCCACGGACGGCAGCGTCCTCGGAGCCACTCCGGTGCCGCCGGTCGAGGCCGACATGTCGGGCCTGCCGGGCGACAGCCCGGCCACCCGGGTGACCCCCTGACGAACCGAAAGCGTGGGCGAGCCGTCCGAAGACGGCTCGCCCACGCCGCCGTCCGCAGTCAGGGTCCGCTTGACGTGGC
>NZ_JBFAPG010000325.1:0-7301 GCF_040675595.1 Micromonospora sp. NPDC049580 | reverse complement strand
GGCATCGGTGACGCGTACGCCGTCGGGCCGGCATGGCCGTCATCACCAGCCGTCGGCTGGTCCTGCTCGGCGGACGCGGCCGGCGCGACTGGGCGTACGGCCGGATGACCGGCCTGGCCCACGACCCGGCGGCGCCGGTGACCCTGATCCAGGTGCTGGACCGGCGGCGTACCTCCGGATTGTTGCTGCCCACCGACGCGGCGGCGGACTTCCGGTTCAAGCTGACGCTGGCCTTCGCCGACGCGATCGAGCAGCGCGCTGCGGTCCTCGCCCAGCTCGACGAGCTGATCGCGGAGCACGACCAGCTCAAACCGTTCCGGCCAGCGGTGACCACGCCGGCGCAGGCCCGGCTCTCCTCGCTCGTTCCCGGTGGCCGTCGGACCATCGCGGTCGCCGCGGGCATCGCCCTACTGGTGCCGGCGGCGCTTCTCGACTCGAACCCGTCGGGCCCGACCCGCGGCGCGGAGGTCGCGGCGGCGGCCACTCCGGCGTCGACCCCCAGCGCGCTCCCCGCGCTGCTGCGCCCGGTGTCCCCGCCGCCCGCGCGCACCACCGCGCCGAAGCGGCCGTCGTCGCCGCGCCCGTCGTCCACCGCGACCGCCGGGCCGCGCTGCGGCGCGCCGGAAAATCCCCTGGGGTACGACTTCTGTGCCGGAACCCGGATCCGCCGGCCGGCCCCCGAGGTCTGCGACTGGTTCGACTGCGTGCCGCAGTTCTGGGCGGGCCGGGGCTATCTGGTGCAGTGCCGGGATGGCTCGGTCAGCCTGACCGGTGGCCGGGCGGGCGCGTGCGCCGAGCATCGAGGAGTCCGGCGGACCATCACTCAGTAACGTGATTTGGGGGTTATTGTCCGCTTCGGTCGGCCAGAATGATCGGGTGGAGATCCGGTCCGATGATGGTGCCCGGGTGCGGATCCGCCCGGTCGGCTACCAGCCTGGCATCGACCCGCCCGACGATCCCGAGCGGGCCGCGCCGGGATGGCAGGACTGGCTGCTCATCGAGGTGGACGCCCGCACCGCCGACGGCCAGACCTGGTCGCACCACTACCCGAGCCTGATGGTCGAGGAGGCCCGCGCG
Organism: Micromonospora sp. NPDC049580; assembly: GCF_040675595.1. Lineage (NCBI taxonomy): Bacteria > Bacillati > Actinomycetota > Actinomycetes > Micromonosporales > Micromonosporaceae > Micromonospora > Micromonospora sp. NPDC049580. Next base: position 6,224 of record NZ_JBFAPG010000325.1, on the reverse strand, counting down.
CTGGGCAGTTGGCTGCACGGTCAGGCGACGGCGGCCGGCGCGCCGAGCCCGCCGCCGGCGATGGTCCGCTTCACCGAGCCCAACCTGGCCCTGCGCACCCGGGCGATCCGCCGCCGCCGGCTGGAGTTGACCGTCGAGTTCTCCGCCGAGTCGCTGCCCCCGTGGATGCGCCGGCCGGCCAATGCCGTCTATCCGCTGGTCCTCACCGTCTCCGCGGATGCCCTCGCCGTCGCCGCCGACCAGTGGGCCGGGCACTGCGAGGCGTACCCGCCGCGTACCCGGTCGCGGTTTCCGGCCGACGGCCCACTGCTCGGCCCCCTGCCCCATCGGCGGCGCGCGGGCTGACTGGGGTACGGTGTTCCGCGTCAGCGACGAGAAGGAGGTGAGCCCCGTGAACACCAGTTGTCACGTCTGGGCGCCCTTCTCGTCCGTCCCCCTCAGCTGACGTCTTCGCGTCGGGGAGTGCGCCCTCCTTCATCGGAGGACACATGTCTGTTTCACCGTTCCGCATCGACGTCTCCGATGCGGTCCTCGACGACCTGCGGGCCCGACTGGCCCGTACCCGCTTCACCGACCGCAGCGGCGACCGACCGTGGCAGGGCGGCACCGATCCCGACTACCTGCGGGACCTGGTGTCCTACTGGCACGACGGGTTCGACTGGCGTGCCCGTCAGGCGGCGCTCAACGCGTACCCCCAGTATCTGGCGCTCGTCGGCGGCCGGAAGCTGCACTTCCTGCATGTCCGCGCGGCCCGCCCGGCCGGTACGCCCGCGCCGCCGCCGTTGCTCCTCAGCCACGGTTGGCCCAGCAGCTTCGTCGAGATGCTGCCCCTGGTCGACCGGCTGACCAGCCCTCTCGGTGGCGCGTTCGACGTGGTGGTGCCGTCACTGCCCGGCTTCGGCTACTCGGAGCTGCCCGACGTGCCGCTGACCCGGGCGGTCCTCGCCCGGACGCTGCACGAGTTGATGACCGACGTGCTCGGCTACGAGCGGTACGGCGCCTTCGGCGGCGACATCGGCGGTGTGGTCACCGGCTGGCTCGGTGCCCGGTATCCGGAGCAGGTGGCCGGCATCCACATGATCCATCCACCGTTCCCGGCCAGCTTCGACGACCGACCGCCCTCGGCGGCCGAGCGGGCGTTTCTGGACGCCGAGTCCACGTACGACGAGACCGACGGCGGCTACAGCGCCATCATGGGCACCCGGCCGGACACCCTCGCGGCGGCGCTGGCCGACTCCCCGGCCGGGCTGGCCGCCTGGCTCGTCGACAAGTACCGGGACTGGAGCGACAACCGCGGCGACCTGTCGAACAGTTTCGACACCGACACGCTGCTCACGATCATCACGCTCTACTGGGTGACTGGCACGATCGGCTCGTCGTTCCGGCAGTACGTCGACTTCGGCCACAACACGCCACGGCCCGACATCACCGTGCCCGCCGCGTTCACGGTGAGCACCGAACCCTCGCAGGCCAACTTCCCCCGGGAGATCGCCGAGCGGGCCTGCACCGACATCCGGCACTGGAGCGAACCCGGCCGAGGCGGGCACTTCATGCCGCTGGAGGAACCGGACCTGCTCGCCGCTGAGCTGAAGGACTTCTTCACCTCGCTGCGCTCGTAGGGCTGCCGCTGCCGTCCTGATCGGCGGCTGCTCCGGTTCTCGGCCGGAGCAGCCGTCGGCGCCCGTCAATTCTCTCCTTTCGGGCGCAACGGGAGACATCGATTCGACGAGCGTTGCCTGTCACGTACGTGAGCGGTTGTACCGCGTGTGACCGTGACCGCACTGCTGGCACCTCCCCCCTGGCGGCTCGCCTGGGCCGAGCGCGAGAACAAGCGGCGTCAGCGCGCGTACCGCGACGCCACCGCCGCCTGGCGTCGACGCGGGGACCACCTGGTCCGGCTACGGATCGAAGCCGCCGGGTTCCTCGGGTGTACGCAGCCACGCACCGGCCTCCCCGTCGACCTCGACGTCGACGAACTCGTCTTCCGGGTCGTACCCGTCGCAGAGCTGGTCGAGGCGGAGGCCCGGCACGTCGCCGGCCTGCCCACGCCCGGCGGCTGCGCCTTCACCGAGACACCCGACGCGGCCCTGCCGGCGGGCCTGCGGAGCGTCGACAGTGGCATGGCCGTCGTGACCAGCCACCGCGTGGCCTTCGCCGGCCGCGAGCACCGGCGCGAGTGGCGGTACGCGGACCTGCTCGGCGCCGATCACCACCCCGGCGTGCCCGTCACCCTGCTGCACGACGACGGCCGACTCTCCGGGCTGCTGGTCCCGGCCAGCACCGCCGTGAACGTCCGCTTCTATCTCACCCTGGCGGCTGCTTCGGCTGCCGGGGATCGTGCCGCCGTCACCGCGCAGCTCGACGCCCTGCTGGCCGCGCACCAGGCATCCCCGCCCGTGCCACTGCCGGCGGTCGGGCCGGCCGACGCGCCGCTGACGGCGGTACGCCCCGACCGCCGGGCGCTCGCCGTCGCCGCCGTCGCGGCTGTGGTGTTCGCGGCGCTGGGCCCCGGTGCCGTGGGACCGTCGCAGACCGGCCCCCTGCGGCGGGCGGAGGCGGCGACCATCGCGCCCATCGAGCCGGCCGTGCGGCACACCAGTGTGCTCGCCCCGCTACGGGCGCCCGCCGTCCTGGTGGCACCGCCGGCCCTGGTCCCGCCCGCCCGTCCGACCGAGCCGGCGCGGGCACCGGCGGCCGCCCCGTCCCGGCCCGCCGCGCCCGTCCCGTCCGCCGTTGTTGCTGCCGCTCCGGTCCCGACCACCGCCGCGGCGCCCTCCGCTGAGCCGGTGCCCTCCAGCGCTCCCACCCCGGCGGCCAGCGCGCCGCCGACGTCCGCTCCGACGCCGATGGCCCCGCCCACGGCAGCCCGGCCCGCCGAACCGTCCCCGTCACCCACCACGACGCCCGATCCCACGCTGTTGACGGTGTGCCTGGATCCGCTGATACCGGTGGTGGACCGCCTGCTCTGCCCGCCCGCCGGGCCGTGACCTCGGGCTGCTGCTGCGGTCGGGTCAGGTCGTGGCGCCGAAGTCGGGCAGGGTGAGCGAGCCGTCCGGGCCGAGCGTGAAGCCGGGGTTCCACGCGATCTCCCAGACGTGACCGTCCGGGTCGGCGAAGTAGCCGGCGTAGCCGCCGTAGAACGTCTCCCGCGCCGGCTGGGTCACCTCGGCGCCGGCCTCGCCCGCGGTGGCCATCACCTCGTCGACCTCAGCCCGTGAGCGAACGTTCTGGGCCAGGGTCATTCCGCCGAAGCCACCCGTGTCCGGGTTGGGGACGTCCGCGTCGGCGGCCAGCTTGTCGCGGCTCCACAGGACGAGGGCCAGGCCGCCGGCCTGAAAGAAGACCGTCCCTTCGACCTCCTGGCCGCGCCAGCCGAGGCGCTCGTAGAACGCCTTGGCGCGTGGCAGGTCCGAGACACCGAGGGTGATCAGGCTGATCCGCTGCTCCATCTTCGTAACCTAACGCGGGAGCCCTCGGCAGCCGGCCCCGACGTTGCCGGTAGACCAGAGCAATCCAATGTATCTACAATCATCGCTGTTAACGCTCACACTCGTCCCAGTGCTGAGGCAGTGACGCCGTGCCGATGTGACGATCGGCGCGCGCCGGGTGAACGCCCGGCAGCCGGCGGCTGCTCGGTCCGGCCGGCCCCGCTCCCAGACGGTTGCCGGCTGCCCGTGGCGGCCCCACCGGTCGGCCCATGCCCTCGGCCAGCTCGACCAACCCAGGGGAGATAGCTATGCGAACGAGGGCACGATGGCTCGCGACGCTCGCCGCGCTCGGTGTCGTGGTCGCTTCAGTGGTGACACCCACCGGGCCGGCCAACGCGGAATCCAACGGCGGGGTGCGGGTGATGCCGCTCGGCGACTCCATCACCGAGGGCACCCAGGTGCCCGGCGGGTACCGCATCGGGCTCTGGCAGCGTCTCGCCGCCGGTCGGTACACAGTGGACTTCGTCGGATCGCAGTTCAACGGGCCGGCCAGCCTCGGCGACCACGACCACCAGGGGCATCCCGGCTGGCGCATCGACCAGATCGACGCCAACATCGTCGGCTGGCTGAACACCCAACGACCGCAGACCGTCCTGCTGCACATCGGCACCAACGACATCCTGCAGAACTACAACGTGAGCACCGCGCCGAACCGGCTCTCCACGCTGATCGACCACATCACCAGCACCGTGCCCACCGCCGAGGTCTTCGTGGCGCAGCTCATTCCGCTCTCCAACAGCGGCCAGGATGCGGCCGCCCGCACCTTCAACGCGGCGATCCCCGGCATCGTGCAGAGCAAGGTGAACGCCGGCAAGCGGGTGCACCTGGTCGACATGCACAGCGCTCTGACCACCGCCGACCTGATCGACGGCGTCCACCCCACGGCCGGCGGCTACGACAAGATGGCCGCCCGCTGGTACAGCGCGTTGCAATCGGTCCCCGGCAGCATCGGCAACCCGAGCAGCGGCGGCGGACAGACCACCACGCTCGTGGGCACCCGGTCCGGCAGGTGCGTCGACGTCCCCGGCTCCACCACCACCAACGGCACCCAGGTGCAGTTGTGGGACTGCCACGGCGGCACCAACCAGCAGTGGACCTACACGTCCAGCAAGGCGCTGACCGTCTACGGCAACAAGTGCCTCGACGCCGCCGGCTACGGCACCTCCCCGGGCACCCAGGTCACCATCTACGACTGCCACGGCGGGACGAACCAGCAGTGGAACGTCAACGCGAACGGCACCATCACCGGAGTGCAGTCCGGCCTCTGCCTGGACCCGTACAACCAGGGCACCGCCAACGGCACGAAGCTCGTCCTCTGGACCTGCACCGGCCAGGCCAACCAGCAGTGGAGCCGTCGATGAAGCAGCCAACACGATGGCTGACGGCCGCGCTCGCGCTGGTCCTCGGCTTGGCGATGGCGACAGCGACACGGGACGCGGCCGCCGCGGACAGCCCGTACCAGCGAGGTCCGGATCCGACCCCGGCCAGCGTCGCCGCCACCCGCGGTCCGTTCGCCACGACACAGGCGACAGTGCCCGCCGGCAACGGCTTCAACGGTGGGTACGTCTACTACCCGACCGACACCAGCCTGGGCACCTGGGGTGCGGTAGCGATCGTTCCCGGCTACTCCGCCCTGTTCGCCAACGAGGAAGCCTGGATGGGCCCCTGGCTGGCGTCCTTCGGGTTCGTGGTGATCGGCATCGAAACCAACAGCCGCACCGACGGCGCCGACGCCCGCGCCACCCAGCTGCTCGCGGCACTGGACTACCTCACCCGCACCAGCCCGATCCGCAACCGGGTCGATCCCAACCGGCTGGGCGTCATGGGCCACTCGGCGGGCGGGGCCGGAACCCTCCTCGCCGCCCTCCGGCGGCCGACCCTGAAGACGGCGGTCGGCCTCGCGCCCGGCACGCCCGGCAACAACCTGAACATGTCCACCACCCAGGTCCCCACAATGCTCCTGTCGGGACAGAACGACGGCACGGTCACGCCCTCCTACGTGCAGGGCATCTACAACACCCTGCCCGCCGGCGTGGAACACGCCTGGGCGGAGTTGGCCGGCAACGACCACCTCTCGTTCACCAGGTCGAACCCGACCGAGATGCGACTCCTGATCCCCTGGCTCAAGACGTTCCTGGACAACGACACCCGCTACACCCAGTTCCTCTGCCCACTGGCCGACAGCACCGGCGTCTCGCGGTACAACGCCACCTGCCCCCTGGTTCCGCCGGACGGGCCGACGTCACCACCCACGACCACGCCGCCCACGTCCGTACCGCCCACCACTAGTGCGCCGACCACGCCGCCACCATCCGGCGCTGCCTGCACCGCGACGTACCGCACCGTCAACTCGTGGTCCGGCGGCTTCCAGGGTGAGGTGACCGTGACCGCCGGCACCGCCGCCATCAACGGGTGGACCGTCAGGTGGACGCTGAACAACGGCCAGAGCATCAACCAGGTCTGGAACGGCACCCTCAGCACCAGTGGCTCAACGGCGACCGTAGGGAACGTCTCCTACAACGGCTCGCTCGCCGCCGGTGCCACGACGAGCTTCGGCTTCCTCGGCTCCGGTAACCCGGCCGCCGCATCACCGACCTGCACAAGTCCGTAACCAGCCCGAGGGCGTGAACGCCACGCCCCCGTCGTCGTTGGCGGTCCGGCGCGGGCGGCGTGTCGCGCCCGAGGGGGTCCTGTCGTTGCGGGCGATATACCTGTGAGTCATATCTATGACTCACA
>NZ_JBFAPG010000324.1:0-7408 GCF_040675595.1 Micromonospora sp. NPDC049580 | reverse complement strand
TGCATGAACTTGCAGCCCTTCGATCAGGGCTGCTAGCCTTCGTTGCATAGTCATGCGGAGGTGAGTATGGGGATCCGAGTCGCGGTCGCCGGAGCGAGCGGGTACGCCGGAGGCGAGCTGCTGCGCCTGATCGCCGGGCACCCGGAGTTCGATCTGGTCGCCGCCACCGCGCACCGCCAGGCCGGGCACCGCGTCGACGTGGTGCACCCGCAGCTCACCGGGCTCGACCTGGTGCTCGGCGAGACCGACCCGTCGACCCTGGCCGACGCCGACCTGGTCTTCCTGGCGCTGCCGCACGGCGAGTCGGCGGCCCTCGCGGCCCACCTGCCGCCCGAGGTGCGCATCGTCGACCTGGGCGCCGACCACCGGCTCGCCGACCCGTACGCCTGGGCGCAGTACTACGGCGGCACGCACGCCGGCCAGTGGACCTACGGGCTGCCCGAGCTGCCCGGCCAGCGGGAGCTGATCGCCGGCTCGACCCGGGTGGCGAACACCGGCTGCTACGCCGCCGCGATCACCCTGGCGCTCGCGCCGTTGCTCGCCGACGGCGTCGCCAACCCCGCCGACGTCGTGGTGGTCGCCGCCTCGGGCACCTCCGGCGCGGGCCGCGCGGCGAAGCCGCACCTGCTGGCCAGCGAGGTGCAGGGGGACCTGTCGCCGTACCGGGTCGGCACCCACCAGCACGTGCCCGAGATCAAGCAGGCGACCGGGGCGACCGGTCTGTCGTTCACGCCGGTCCTCGCGCCGATGCCGCGCGGCATCCTGGCCACGGTCACCGCCGTACCGGCGCGCGGCGTCGACCCGCAGGAGGTGCTGGCGCAGGCGTACGCGGACGCGCCGTTCGTGCACGTGCTGGCGGAGGGGCGCTGGCCGCACACCGCCGCCACCCTGGGTTCCAACTCGTGCCACCTGCAGGCGACCGTCGACGTCGACTCGGGTCGGCTGATCGTGCTCAGCGCACTGGACAACCTCGGCAAGGGCGCCGCCGGCCAGGCCGTGCAGAACGCCAACCTGATGTTCGGCCTGCCGGAGACGACGGGCCTGTCGATCTGGGGAGTCGCACCATGAGCGTCACCGCCCCTCGGGGTTTCCGGGCGGCCGGGGTGGCCGCCGGTCTGAAGGCCAGCGGTGGCGCCGACGTCGCCCTGGTGGTCAACGACGGCCCGGACGCCGGTGTCGCCGGTGTCTTCACCACCAACCGGGTCAAGGCGGCGCCGGTGCGCTGGAGCCAGCAGGTCGTGCAGGGCGGTGTCGTCCGGGCGGTCGTGCTCAACTCCGGTGGCGCCAACGCCTGCACCGGTCCGGCCGGCTTCCAGGACACCCACGCCACTGCCGAGCACACCGCCTCCGCGTTGAGCGCGGTCAGCCCGCGGCTCCTCCTCGGCGCCGGCGAGGTGGCGGTCTGCTCCACCGGCCTGATCGGTGAGCGACTGCCGATGTCGAAGCTGCTGCCCGGGGTCCGTACGGCCATCCGGGGTCTGTCGCGCGACGGCGGTCCGGCCGCCGCCGAGGCGATCATGACCACCGACACCCGGCCGAAGACCACTGTCGCGCGCGGCAGCGGTTGGACGGTCGGCGGGATGGCCAAGGGCGCCGGGATGCTCGCGCCGGGCATGGCCACCATGCTGTGCGTGCTCACCACCGACGCGGTGGCCGGGCCGGCTCTGCTGGATGAGGCGCTGCGCGCGGCCACCCGGGTGACCTTCGACCGGGTCGACTCCGACGGCTGCATGTCCACCAACGACACCGTGCTGCTGCTGTCGAGCGGCGCGAGCGGCATCGAGCCGACCCTGGACGAGCTGGCCGCCGCGGTCACGACGGCCTGTCACGACCTGGCACAGCAGCTCATCGCCGACGCCGAGGGCGCGACCAAGCAGGTCACCATCGACGTGGTCGGCGCCGCCGACGAGGACGACGCCGTCGAGGTGGGCCGCTCGGTGGCCCGCAACAACCTGGTCAAGACGGCGTTGTTCGGCAACGACCCGAACTGGGGCCGGATCCTCGCGGCGGTCGGCACGACGGCCGCCGCCTTCGAGCCGGACGAGGTGGACGTCGCCGTCAACGGGGTGTGGGTGTGCCGGGGCGGCGCTGCCGCCGAGGACCGCTCGAAGGTCGACCTCACCGGCCGGGACGTGACGATCCGGATCGACCTGCACGCCGGCGACGCGGTGGCGACGATCTGGACCAACGACCTGTCCCACGCGTACGTGCACGAGAACTCGGCGTACTCGACATGAGTCTCAGCGGCGATCTCACCCGCGCCCAGGTTAAGGCGGAGACGCTGATCGAGGCCCTGCCCTGGCTGGCGCGTTTCTCCGGCTCCACAGTGGTGGTCAAGTACGGCGGCAACGCCATGACCGAGCCGGCGCTGCAACGGGCGTTCGCTGCCGACATGGTGTTCCTGCGGTACGCCGGTCTGAAGCCCGTCGTGGTGCACGGCGGCGGCCCGCAGATCTCGGCCATGCTGGGCCGGCTCGGCATCGCCAGCGAGTTCCGGGGCGGCCTGCGGGTGACGACCGCCGAGGCGATGGACGTGGTCCGGATGGTGCTGGTCGGGCAGGTGGGCCGGGAGCTGGTCGGGCTGATCAACTCGCACGGTCCGTTCGCCGTCGGGCTCTCCGGCGAGGACGCCCGGCTGTTCACCGCGGTGCGCCGCCCCGCGTACGTGGACGGGCTGCCGGTCGACGTCGGCCAGGTCGGCGACGTCGAGTCGGTGGATGTGTCGGCGGTGACCGACCTCATCGACGCCGGTCGGATCCCGGTGATCTCCACTGTCGCGCCGGACGCCGACGGGGTCCTGCACAACCTCAACGCGGACACCGCCGCCGCCGCCCTCGCCGTCGCGTTGCGGGCCCGCAAGTTGGTCGTGCTCACCGACGTGGCCGGCCTGTACGCGGACTGGCCGGACACCACCAGCCTGATCTCCGAGATCACCGCGGACGACCTGGCCAAGCTGCTGCCCGGTCTCGAGTCGGGGATGGTGCCGAAGATGGAGGCCTGCCTGCGGGCGGTGCGCGGGGGAGTGCCCGCCGCGCACGTCGTGGACGGGCGGGTGGCGCACTCCACGCTGCTGGAGGTCTTCACCTCGGAGGGGTTCGGAACGATGGTGGTGCTTCAGGACGGGATGGTCGGGGCATGAGCAGCCTGCTGCAACGCTGGACGCAGTCCATGATGGACAACTACGGCACGCCGCCGCTGGCGCTGGTCTCCGGCGCGGGGGCAGTGGTGGTCGACGACGCGGGTCGGGAATACCTGGACCTGGTCGGCGGGATCGCTGTCAACGCCCTCGGTCACGCCCACCCGGCGGTGGTGGCGGCGGTGTCCAAGCAGGTCGCGACGCTCGGGCACGTCTCCAACCTCTACGTCGCCGAGCCGCCGGTCGCCCTCGCGGAGCTGCTGCTGGCGCTCGCCGGCCGGCCCGGCCGGGTCTTCTTCGCCAACTCCGGAGCGGAGGCGAACGAGGCCGCGTTCAAGCTGTCCCGGCGCACCGGGCGCAGTCACGTGGTCGCCACCAACGGCGCCTTTCACGGTCGCACCATGGGCGCCCTCGCGCTGACCGGCCAGCCCGCCAAGGCCGACCCGTTCCGGCCGCTGCCCGGCGAGGTGACCCACGTCGACTTCGGTGACGTCGCCGCCCTCGAGGCGGCGGTCACCGACGCCACCGCCATGGTCATCCTGGAGCCCATCCAGGGCGAGAACGGCGTGGTCGTTCCGCCGGCCGGTTACCTGGCGGCGGCGCGGCGGATCACCGACCGGCACGGCGCGCTGCTGGTGCTCGACGAGGTGCAGACCGGCATCGGCCGCACCGGGCACTGGTTCGCCCACCAGGCCGAGGGTGTGGAGCCCGATGTGGTGACCCTGGCCAAGGGGTTGGGTGGCGGGCTGCCGCTCGGCGCGACGCTGGCCTTCGGCCGTGCCGCCGACCTGCTCACCCCCGGCTCGCACGGCACCACCTTCGGCGGCAACCCGGTGAGCTGCGCCGCCGCCCTCGCCGTGGTGGCCACGATCGCCAACGAGGGGCTGCTCGACCACGTCAAGCGCGTCGGCGAACGGCTGCGCCGGGGCGTCGAGGCGCTGGGCCACCCGCTGATCGACGGCGTACGCGGGGCCGGGCTGCTGCTCGGCGTGACCCTCACCGCGCCGGTGGCGCCGGTGCTCGCCGAGACGCTGCGAGACGCCGGCTTCCTGGTCAACGCGGTGCAGCCGGGCGTACTCCGGCTCGCCCCGCCGCTGATCCTCACCGCCGCCCAGGTCGACGCCTTCCTCGCCGCGCTCCCGGCGGCTCTGGACGCGACGGCCGTTGGAACCGACCGGACGCCGACCACCACCACGACGAGGACGACCGCATGATCCGGCACTTTCTGCGCGACGACGACCTCTCGCCCGCCGAGCAGTCCAGCGTGCTCGACCTGGCGGCGCGGATGAAGGCCGACCGCTTCGGCCACCAGCCGCTGGCCGGCCCCCGCTCGGTGGCGGTGCTCTTCGACAAGCAGAGCCTGCGCACCCGGATCTCGTTCGACGCCGGCATCGCCGAGCTGGGCGGGCACCCCCTGGTCGTGGACACCCAGGTCACCCACTTCGGTCGGGGCGAGACGCTCGCGGACGCCGGCCGGGTGCTGTCGCGCTACGTCGCGGCCATCGTCCTGCGCACCCACGGCGACGACCGGATCGCCGAGGTGGCGAGCGGCGCGAGCGTCCCGGTGATCAACGCGCTCACCGACGGTTTCCACCCCTGCCAGCTGCTGGCCGACCTGCTCACCATCCGGGAGCGCTGCGGCGGCACGGCCGGCCGCACCCTCACCTACGTGGGCGACGGCGCCAACAACATGGCGCAGTCGTACCTGCTGGCCGGGGCGACGGCCGGGATGCACGTGCGGATCGCCGGCCCGGCCGGGTTCGCGCCGGCCGCGGCGGTGGTGCGGCAGGCCGCCGAGATCGCCGCCGGCACGGGCGGGTCGGTACGGGTGCTGACCGACCCGGCCCAGGCGGTCCGCGACGCCGACGTGCTCGCCACCGACACCTGGACGTCGATGGGGCAGGAGGCCGACGGACTGGACCGGGTCACCCCGTTCCTGCCGTACCAGGTCAACAAGGAGCTGCTCGGCCAGGCCGCACCGGACGCGATCGTGCTGCACTGCCTGCCCGCCCACCGCGGCGAGGAGATCACCGACGAGGTGCTCGACGGCCCGCAGAGCGCGGTCTTCGACCAGGCGGAGAACCGGCTGCACGCCCAGAAGGCGCTGCTGACGTTCCTGCTCGCGGCGTCCGGGACGACGCGATGAGCGCCCCGCTGACCCGCGCCGCCCGGCACGCCCGGATCGTGGAGCTGATCCGGGACCGGCCCGTGCGGTCGCAGACCGAACTGGCCGACCTGCTCGCCGCCGACGGCGTCGGGGTCACCCAGGCCACCCTCTCGCGGGACCTGGAGGAGTTGGGCGCGGTCAAGGTGCGCGGCGGCGACGGTCCGGCCGTCTACCTGATCCCCGAGGACGGCCAGCGCCCGCTGCGCGACGCCGAGGCGGCGCCGGCCCGGCTGGTGCGGTTGCTGCGGGAACTGCTCAACGGGGTGGACGCCAGCGGCAACATCGCCGTGCTGCGCACCCCGCCGGGCGCGGCCCAGTACCTGGCCAGCGCGTTGGACCGGGCGGGCCTGCCCGAGATCGTCGGCACCATCGCCGGCGACGACACCATCCTCGTCGTGGCCCGCGAGGCCGTCGGCGGGGCCGCGCTCGGTGACAAGCTCGCCGGCTGGGCCCGCCGGGACGACACCGTTGAAGGGACCACGTCATGACCGAGCGGGTCGTCCTCGCGTACTCCGGGGGGTTGGACACCTCCGTGGCGATTCCCTACCTGGCCGAGCAGACCGGCGCCGAGGTGATCGCGGTGGCGGTCGACGTCGGGCAGGGCGGGGAGGACCTCGACGCCATCCGGCAGCGCGCCCTGGACTGCGGCGCCGCCGAGTCCGAGGTCGTCGACGCGCGCGACGAGTTCGCCGCCGACTACTGCGTGCCGGCCATCCGGGCGAACGCCCTCTACATGGACCGCTACCCGCTGGTGTCGGCGCTGTCCCGGCCGCTGATCGTCAAGCACCTGGTGGCGGCGGCGCGCAAGCACGGCGGGACGATCGTCTCGCACGGCTGCACCGGCAAGGGCAACGACCAGGTCCGATTCGAGGTGGGCCTGGGCGCGCTCGCCCCCGAGCTGAAGATCATCGCCCCGGCCCGCGACTTCGCCTGGACCCGGGACAAGGCGATCGCGTTCGCCGAGGAGAAGGGGCTGCCGATCGACGTGTCGGCGAAGTCCCCGTACTCGATCGACCAGAACCTGTGGGGCCGCGCCGTGGAGACGGGCTTCCTGGAGGACATCTGGAACGCCCCGATCGAGGACCTCTACTCGTACACTGACGACCCGGCGGAGCCCCGCGACGCCGACGAGATCGTGATCACCTTCGACGGCGGCGTGCCGGTGGCGATCGACGGCGAGACCGTCACCCCGTACCAGGCGATCCTGGAGCTGAACCGGCGCGCGGGCGCCCAGGGCGTGGGCCGGCTCGACATGGTCGAGGACCGCCTCGTGGGCATCAAGAGCCGTGAGGTGTACGAGGCTCCCGGCGCGATCGCGCTGATCACCGCCCACCAGGAGTTGGAGGCGGTGACCGTCGAGCGGGACCTGGCCCGGTTCAAGAAGAGCGTGGACCAGCGCTGGGGTGAGCTGGTCTACGACGGCCTGTGGTTCTCGCCGTTGAAGGACTCGCTTGACGCGTTCATCGACGACGCGCAGCGGCACGTGAGCGGCGAGGTGCGGCTGACCCTGCACGGCGGCCGGGCCACCGTCACCGGCCGGCGCTCCGAGGAGAGCCTCTACGACTTCGGACTGGCCACCTACGACACCGGCGACACCTTCGACCAGTCCCTCGCGAAGGGCTTCGTGCAGCTGTGGGGCCTTCCGAGTCGGATGGCTGCGGCCCGCGACGCCCGGCTGGATGGCTGACGACCATGGGGACCACAATGGGCGGCGTGGACGACAAGAGCCTCACCGAGAACAGCGCCGGCACCAACCGGACGAGCCTGTGGGGTGGCCGGTTCGCCGGCGGCCCCGCGGAGGCGCTCGCCCGACTGTCGGTGAGCGTGCAGTTCGACTGGCGCCTGGCCCCGTACGACATCGCTGGTTCCCGGGCGCACGCCCGGGTCCTCGCCGGCGCCGGCCTGCTCGACCCGGAGGAGCTGGGCCGGATCCTGGCGGCCCTGGACGACCTGGAGGCGGCCTGTGCCTCGGGGGCGTTCCGGCCCACAGTCGACGACGAGGACGTGCACACCGCGTTGGAGCGGGGCCTGTTGGAGCGCCTGGGCAGCCTCGGCGGCAAGCTGCGCGCCGGCCGGTCGCGCAACGACCAGGTCGCCACCGACCT
>NZ_JBFAPG010000323.1:0-7464 GCF_040675595.1 Micromonospora sp. NPDC049580 | reverse complement strand
CCCGCCCCGAGCGAGCGAACGGGGGCTGGCCGCGGGGCCGGGCCCCCCGGGGGCGCCCCCTGGCCCCCGCCGCCCGGGGCCGGGGCGGCGCCGCGCCCGCGGCCCGCCGGTATGGACAGCCGCGACCGGTCCCCGGCCTGACCGTGGTGCTCGCCCTCGCCGGCGGCCGCGGCATGGTCGTCCGTCTTCTCGCCCGGGGTGACCAGGCGGCCGACGGACGCGCCGGGGGAGAGGGCGAAGCCCCAGTCGAGCAGGGCTCCCGCCTCGCCCAGGCTGCCCAGCGGCGCGGTCTCCGCGCCGAGCAGGGTCACCGCGAGCCGCCGCCCGTTGCGCTCGGCCACCCCGACGTACGTCTGTCGAGCCAGGTCGGTGAAGCCGGTCTTTCCGCCGAGCGTTCCCGGGTAGTGGTCCAGCAGCGTGTTGTCATGGGTGATGGCGAAGCCCGGGGTGCCCGCGTCGCCGGCTATCTGGGCCACCCGGGTCGCGATGTACCGCCGGAAGTCCTCGCGGGCGTAGGTGGCCCGCGCGATCAGCGCCAGGTCGTACGCGCTGGTGTACTGGCCGGGACCGTCCAGACCGGAGGGCGTCGCCGCGTGGGTCTGATTCGCGCGCAGCCGGTGCGCCTCGTTGTTCATCGCCTGCACCCCGCCCGGCCGGCCGGCGGCGGCGCCGCCGACGCGGGCCAGCACGTTGGCCGCGTCGTTGCCCGACTTGAGGAGCAGCCCCAGCCACAGGCTCTCGATCGAGTAGCGGCCACCCTCGACCACCCCCATCAGCGAGCTGGCCGGATCGAGATCCTGCAGATCAGCCCGGGTCACCTCGACCATCTGGGCCGGGTCCAGGCGGGGCATCAGGGCCGCGGCCAGCAGCATCTTCTGCACGCTGGCCGGCGTGCGGAGCTCGTGCGGGCCGCACCCGCCCAGCACCGCGCCACTGTCGAGGTCCGCCACGAGCCACGAGGTGGCCGTCACCGCCGGCGCCGTCGGCGCACCCACCGGAATGGCCAGGCCGGTCGTGGCCAGCGCGGCACCGCCGACCGCCCGATCAGCGGCACCGACCGGTGGTGGAGACGCTCCGGCGGGCGGCGGCACCGCCGGCTTCACGGCCGGGCAGGGCATGTCGGGCGTGGCGGCCGTGCGCGTCGGTGACCCGGCCACCAGAACCGGCGTGGCCAGGAAGGCGCTGAGTGCTACGGCGGTAACGCGAATGATGGTCACGTCAATGCACCGTAATTCGCCGATCTGGCGAGCCCAGCCGGGTTGCCGAAAGTAGTCCAGCGACGGCTCGAAATCCGCCACCGCAACGGGCTCGCGTTCCTTCTGCTTCTTCGCGAAGCTTTCGCCCGACGGTCCGGCTTCATGGCAGCTTGGGGGGCGGCGGAGTGCCTGCCGGACGTGCCCGGCCCGGCGGCGATCCGTGCGCTGCTGGCGAACCGGCGCACGACGGTCGAGTCGCGCTCGATCCGGATCAGCCGGGAGTTGCGGGTGGCTCCCGGGCCGAGTCGCCGTAAGCGGAAGCGCCGGCGCAACGCGGCCGGGACGGGATGGGCGAGCAGTGGCGTACTCATTTTGTCGGAACGGTCACGAACGGAAATGACCGGGCCGGTTCACGCCATAAGGGAATGCGTGGGGAAAGGTTTCCGGAGCCTTGCGCGACGGTTCCGCTGAAATCGCCGCAGACATCTCTCCGCCGTGGTGAAAATGTGGGCAGAGGGAAAGCCATGAACGGGGGGACAATATGGAGCTGAGGCAGCGATTGAGGCTGCTGTCGGTGACCATCGCGGCCACGCCGTTGGTCCTGGCGGGATGCACCGCCGACCGCCTGCCGGGAGCCCGACAAGCGAACACGGCACCGCCGCAACTGACCGTGACACCCGGCGACCACGCGGGGGACGTGCCGGTCAGCGCGGAGGTGGGGGCCACCGTCAAGGACGGGAAGATCACCTCGGTGCGGTTGACCGACGACAAGGGTGCGCAGGTGCCGGCGGAGCCGCGGGAGGACGGGTCGAGCTGGGTGCCGGCCAAGCCGTTGCAGAATTTGCGGACGTACACGGCGGAGGTGACCGCGACCGGTGGCAAGGGCCGGACGACCACGCAGAGAACGACGTTCAGGACAATGGCGAAACCGGGCAACAGACAGGCCGTGACCACCGTCCTGAATTTCGCCGCAGACCAGACGTACGGGACGGCCATGCCGGTGGTGGTCACGTTCGACCCGGCGATTCCGAAGGAGGCCCGGGCGGACGTGCAGCGGCGGTTGTTCGTGAAGACGGATCCACCCCAGCCGGGGACCTGGTCCTGGCTGGACGACGGCAAGCAGGTCGAGTACCGGGCGCCCGACTTCTGGAAGCCGGGCACGAAGATCAGCGTGCGGAGCGCGCTGGAAGGGCTGCCGATCGGTAAGGACGCCATCGGCGACGCGGACCGGTCGGGCACCTCGAAGATCGGCCGGCAGGTGTCGCTGGACATCGACAACGCCACCAAGCAGATGGCGGTCTACCGGGACGGCAAGCTGCTGCGCAAGATTCCGGTCAGTCTCGGCAAGCCGAGCACACCGAGCTCCAGCGGCACCATGGTGGTCATGGAGAAGTTCGACTACACGACCTTCAACACTATGGGCGACCCGAATGGCGGTTACATCGTCGACGTCGAGGACGCCCAGCGGCTCACCAACGGCGGCGAGTTCATCCACGCCGCACCGTGGTCGGTGGGGGATCAGGGCAACACCAACGTCTCGCACGGCTGCACCAACGTCTCCAACGAGAACGCCGACTGGCTGATGGGGATCACACAGGTCGGCGACCTGGTGACGGTCAAGGGCACCGAGGTGGCGCTGGATCCGGGCAACGGCTGGACGGCCTGGAATGTCGGCTGGGACGAGTTCGCCAAGGGCAGTGCGCTGGCCGTACCGGTCGGGCTGAGGCCCACGGTCACGGCCACTCCGCACCCGGGAGCGGTGGCCGGCGGGTCGGCGCCCGCCCCCACCCGCTCCAACAGCGGCGGCTGATCCGGTCGTACGCCTTCGCACGATCGCGCCGCGGCCTGCGGTTCCGGACGCTCTCCGGCCGCAGGTCGCGGCGTTGTCAGCTCTGCGGGGCCACCTTCCGTCAGGTCGCGCGCAACCCTAGATGTTCGAGCCGTCGGCCGGCAGGTCGTCGGGCGGCTGTGGGGATCCGCCTTCGCCAGCTGCGTCGGGGCAGGGCAGCCCGAGGGTGTAAGCCGTCATCGACAACGATCCGTAGGCGTAGCCGTCCACGAGGACGTCGGTGTCCGGCGCGTCGGCGGTGGCGGCCAGACCGGCGAGGTAGAGCGCGGGAATGAAGTGATCCGGTGTCGGCACCGCGTGGCGGAAGTCGCGGTGGGTGTCGAGCGTCGCGAATTCGCCCGGATCGGTCAACATGCGGGTCTTGGCGTCCTCGTCGAAGCGCTGGGCCCAGTCGTAGCCGTCGTCGGTCAGCTTCCAGTCCATGCCGCGTAGGTTGTGCACGACGTTGCCGCTGGCGATGATGAGCACTCCGCGTTGTCTCAGTGGAGCGAGTTTGGCGCCGAGCTGGAAATGGTAGTCCAAGGGCTTGTCGGCGTTGATGCTGAGCTGTACGACCGGGACCGAGGCGTCCGGGAAAGCGTGCGTCAAGACAGACCAGGTGCCGTGGTCGATGCCCCAGCTGTCGAGGTCGGCGCCGACCCAGGTCGGGTGAACGGTGTCGCTGATCTCCGTAACCAGCTCGGGCAGCCCCGGCGCGGGGTACTCCACCTCGAACAACGCCTGCGGAAAGCCGTAGAAGTCGTGGATGGTCCGCGGCCGGGGCATCGCGGTGACGGCGGTGGCGTTGGTGTACCAATGCGCGCTGATGACCAGGATGACACGGGGCCGCGGCACCGCGGCGCCGAACGCCCTCCACGAGGTGGTGTATCGGTTGACCTCGAGAGCGTTCATGGGGTTGCCATGGCCGATGAACGCGGCGGGCATCAGTGCACCTGAGCCGCCGGGGGTCTCTGCGGTCACGTCGGGCCCTTCCGGAGTCGCCGTCGGAGCGTCACCTGAAGTGTCGGGTAGATCTTCAGGGTAGACCGCTGACCGCCGGTCGACAGCGAACTCCGGATCGGACCCGCAGGGGGAGGAGGGTTGGTCGATTCGGTGTCTCGCACGCGGGGGCCGCCCCGTAGCGGGCTCCGGTGACCTGCAACCCCTGGGCGCACGTCAGGTCGTGCTGTAGCGCTCGACCTCCGACCACACGGAGGACATGCCGGCGAGACAGCGGTCGAACACCTGGGAGTGCGCAAGGTAGGCGGCCCGGTCGGGTCCCGGGTACACGCACAGGTCGTCCTCGTCGTTGACGGTCCACGGCGGCACGTCGTGGGCAAGGGCGCCGGGTAGCAGGGAGGCGACTCCGCGGGCTCCCAGCTCGCTGGTGAGCTGGCGCCGGACGGGTCGCCCCAGCACGTCGGCGAAGATCTGCGCCCAGACCGTTGACCGGGCGCCTCCGCCGGCCAGCCGCCAGGGGCGGTCCCCGACGTCCGCGCCGCTGGCCAACACCCGGTCCAGCTGCACCCGGTGGTACTGGGCGACCCCCTCGATGACCGCTCGGGTGAGGTGCCCGCGGCGGTGATTGCTGGAGATGCCGAGGAAGGTGCCGGACGCCGACGGGTGCTCGGGCGAGCCGTTGACGAACGGTAGGAACAGCAGACCGTCCGCGCCGGGTGGCACGGTGGCCGCTTCCCGCAGGAGTTCCGCCGCGGCGACGCTGCCGACCTGGTCGTGCGCGACCCCGGCGCAGGCGAGCCACTCCAGGTTCGCCGCGGAGGTCGGCGCGACCTCCATGGCCAGCATCGTGGCCGGGTCGGGCATGAACGCGCTGAGGGTTACCTCGGGGGCGGGCGCACGCGCGGGGACGACGACGCCGTTGATCGCCCAGGTGCCGACGATGATCGTCCCATCCCCGACCTCCCGGCCCCCGGCGCCGAGGGTCGCCGCCACGCAGTCCATGCAACCCGCGATGACCGGCAGGCCCTCGGGGAGCCCGCTGCGGGCCGCGGCGGCGGCGCTCAGCCCGGCGACCACCGCGTCGGAGCGCCGCAGCGGCGGGAACCGGTCGAGGTCGGTGGCCGGCAGCCCGACGAGTTCGAGCGCCGTGGCGGTGTAGGCGCGGGTGCCGAGCGCGACCATGCCGGAGGCGCTGGCGTCGCTGTAGTCGGCGCTGGCCACGCCGGTGAGCTGCGAGGTGACCCAGTCCTTGCAGGAGAGGGCCCACCGGGTGGCCGCGTAGGCGTCGGCGTCGTTGTCCCGCAGCCAGCGCAGCAGGACGCTGGGCTGGGCGGCCCAGGGAATCGACCCGGTCTCCTCGGCCAGCCGGCGTGCCCCCTCCGGCGGGATGGCCTGGACGATCCGCTGGGCGCGGCTGTCCGAGGAGGCGATGGCCGGCCCCACCGGGCGCAGCGCCTCGTCGACCGGGTAGAGGCCGTTGCCGTGGGCGGCCACCCCGATGCCGGCCGGGGCGTACCCGTCGGCGGCCAGCTTGCCGGTGATCTCGCCGAGCAGTGACATCACCGTGTCGGCCAGCGCGGGCATGCCCACGTCGTGGCGGTGGGCGGTCACGCTGGTGCGCGGCGTGCGGGCGTGCACGACGGCGAGCTCGCGGCCCTCGATGTCGAAGGCGGCCGCCTTGGTGGCGGTGAGCCCGACGTCGACCCCGAGGTAGCAGATGTGCGGTGTCGTCATGACGTCCTCCTGTCGCTGTTCGGGGTTGCCGCCGAGAGGTTCAGCGCGCGCGGGCGGAAGCGTCGCAGCTCGGCGTGGTAGGCGGCCACCTCGGCGCGGGCCCGTTCGTCGTCCCAGCCGAGATGCCGGACGGCGACGTCCGCGCAGGTCACGGCGGTCGACAGCGCCATGTCCGGGCCGAGGCCGATCAGGGTACGACGCAGCAGGACGTCTGCCAACGTCACGGCCCTCTCCTCGCGGAACGCCATGACGATCTCGGCGGCGACCGCGCCGCTCTGCTCGTCGACGACCTCGGCGAGTGATGGATCGGTGACGACGAGTTCGCGCACGCGGCGCGCCCGCACCCCGTACAGGTCGAGCAGCCGGGCCCGCTGGTCGCCGGTGAACGGGGTCGCCGAGCGCTGGAACTCCGCGCGGAACGTACGCCAGTCGGCGGTGTCGGCGCCGGGCAGCGGCCGGGTACGGGTGGTGCACCGTCCGCGGGGCCGGCCGAGCACCTTCAGCGCCGCGTCGGTGGCGTCCTCGGCGAGCGCCCGGTGGGTGGTCAGCTTGCCGCCGATGATCGACAGCAGTCCGGCGTACGCCGGCGCGTGGTCGAGCACTGTGTGCCCACGGCTGATCTTGGCGTTGTCCGAGACGCCGGCCGTGTGTGGCAGCGGGCGGATCCCGGCGACGCTGTAGAGCACGTCGGCCGGGGTGAGCTTGGCCTGCGGAATGATCCGGTTGGTCTCGTTGAGCAGGTACTCGATCTCGGCGTCGCTGGCGACGACCTCGTCGAGGTCCCCGTCGTAGGTGAGGTCGGTGCTGCCCAGGATGTAGCGACCCGCCCACGGGAAGATGAAGATCGGCCGCTGGTCGGCGGCGGCCTCGAAGAAGATGCAGGTGTCCGGGGCGCCGGGGAACGGGTCGAGGATGACGTGGCTGCCCTTGGTGCCGCCGTTGAGCCGCCGGCTCTCGACCTGTCCGCGTAGGATCTGGTCGATCCACGGCCCGGCGGCGTTCACGGTGAGCCGGGCTCGGATCCGCCCCTGCTGACCGGACCGGTTGTCCGTGGTCCGCACCCCGAGCACCCGGCCGTCTTCGACGATGAGCCCGGTCACCGTGGTGTAGGTCAGCACCCGCGCGCCCAGCCGTTCCGCGTCGAGCAGCAGTTCGACGCAGAGCCGCTCGGCCCACGGCACCTGCGCGTCGCGGAAGAGCACCCCGCCGCGCAGCCCGTCGCGCGACAGCTGCGGCCAGCGCTGACCGATCCGGCGGGCGGACAGGCCCCGGCTGATCCCGCGCCCGCGGCGGGCGGCCAGCACGTCAAAGGCCGCCAGGCCGAGCCGGACCAGCGGTCCCGGTCGGCTGTCGCGGGCGTAGGACGGGATGAGCATCGGGTAGTCGTGCACCAGGTGCGGGGCGGTGCGGAACAGCAGGTGGCGTTCGCGGATGGACTCGTTCACCAGGGTGAAGTCGTAGCGTTCGAGGTACTTCAGGCCACCGTGGATGAGCCGGCTCGACGTGCTCGTCGTACCGGCGCCGACGTCGCCCCGGTCCACGACGACCACACTCAGGCCGCGGTCGGCGGCGTCTCTGGCGATGGCAAGGCCGTTGATGCCGGCGCCGACGATGACGAGGTCGACGACGTCATCGGGTCCGGTCTGTGGCTGCGACATGAAGGCTCCCGGGGGTGTGGGGGGGGGGTGAAGGGCTGCCTGCCCGGGACCCCCACCCAGCGGGGGGGGGAGGGATTGTAGGTAGCCG
>NZ_JBFAPG010000322.1:0-7501 GCF_040675595.1 Micromonospora sp. NPDC049580 | reverse complement strand
CGGCGAGCGCCTTGGACAGCTCGGTCTTACCGACACCGGACGGGCCGGCGAAGATGAACGAGCCCGACGGGCGCTTCGGGTCCTTCAGGCCGGCTCAGGAGCCGCTGTTCAACTGGAGACGGAGCCAGAGCCCCAGCCCGACGATCGCCGCGAACCAGACGACACCCACCAGAACGGTGTAACGGTCCAGGTTCTTCTCGGCCACCGAGGAGCCGGCGAGGCTGGAGCTGACGCCACCGCCGAACATGCTCGACAACCCGCCACCCTTACCGCGGTGCAGCAGGATGAGCATGGTGAGCAGGATGCTCGTGATGACCAGCAACACGATCAACGTGTATGCGAACCAGATCGGCATGGCTGGGGGGAGTCCTCTCGTAGCGATCCTCGCCCGGACAGGTCGGGCACGGTGGCACCGGCCGGTGGACGGGCGGTGTCCAGGATAGCGAGCGATCAGCGAGCGATGTGCTCGGGGAACCGGCAGATCTGCGCGAATTCTTCCGCGTCCAGGCTGGCGCCGCCCACCAGGCCCCCGTCCACGTCCGGCTGAGCCATGATCGAGGCGACGTTGGACGCCTTGACCGACCCGCCGTAGAGGATCCGAACCGCGTCGGCGGTCTCGGCGTCGAAGCGCTCCGCCAGCCGCTGGCGGACCGCACCGCAGACCTCCTGGGCGTCCTCGGGCGTCGCGGTCTTGCCGGTGCCGATCGCCCAGACCGGCTCGTACGCGATGACGACCTGGCGCACCTGCTCGGCGGTGAGCCCGGCGAGGCCCCCGTCGAGCTGGTCGGCGCAGTGCGCCACGTGGGTGCCCTGCTCGCGGATGTCCAGCCCCTCCCCCACGCAGAGGATCGGGGTCAGGCCGTGCGTGAGCGCCGCCTTCACCTTCGCGTTGACCAACCCGTCGTCCTCGTGGTGGTAGGCCCGCCGCTCGGAGTGCCCGACCACCACGTACGTGCAGCCGAGCTTGGCGAGCATCACGCCGGAGATGTCCCCGGTGTACGCGCCCGCCGTGTGCGGGGAGAGGTCCTGCCCGCCGTAGCCGATCAGCAGCTTGTCGCCGTCCACCGCCGTCTGCACGGTGCGCAGGGCGGTGAACGGCGGCAGCACGACCGTCTCGACCTCGGTGAGCTGCTTCTCGGTGAGGCTCGCGGCCAGCTTCTGCACGAGCAGGTTGGCCTCGAGGTGGTTGAGGTTCATCTTCCAGTTGCCGGCCATCAACGGCCGGCGGGTCGTGCTCGCCATGCTCAGTTCTCCAGGGCCGCGATGCCGGGGAGGGTCTTGCCCTCCAGGTACTCCAGGGAGGCGCCACCGCCGGTGGAGATGTGCCCGAACGCCTTCTCATCCAGGCCGAGGAGCCGGATCGCGGCCGCCGAGTCACCGCCGCCGACCACGCTGAACGCGTCGGAATCGGCGATGGCCTCGGCGACGCCCCGGGTGCCCGCGGCGAAGGGCGCCATCTCGAACACGCCCATCGGCCCGTTCCAGAAGATCGTCCGCGCGTTCCCGGGATCTCCACACGCGGAGGTCTTCAGGGCGGCGGCGAAGCCGGCGACCGTTTCCGGGCCGATGTCCAGCCCGATCCGGTGGCTCGGGATGCCGTCCGCCGGGAAGACGTCGTGATCGGCGTCCGGGGAGAAGGCGGTCGCGGCCACCACGTCGACCGGCAGCATGATCTTGCCCTCGGAGCGCTCCAGGAGGTTGCGGCAGGTCTCCACCATCTCCTCCTCCAGCAGCGAGGTGCCCACCTCGTGGCCCTGGGCCTTGAGGAAGGTGAAGCACATCCCGCCGCCGATGAGCAGCCGGTCGACCTTCGGCAGCAGCGCCTCGATCACCGCCAGCTTGTCGGAGACCTTGGAACCGCCCAGCACCACCACGTACGGGCGCTCCGGGTCGCCGGCCAGCTTGCCGAGCACCTCGACCTCGCGCAGCACCAGCCGGCCGGCCACGTGCGGCAGCCGCGCCGGCACGTCGTACACGCTGGCGTGCTTGCGGTGCACGGCGCCGAACGCGTCGTCGACGTACGCGTCGCCGAACGCGGCGAGCTGGTCGGCGAAGGCGCCCCGCTCGGCCTCGTCCTTGCTGGTCTCACCGGCGTTGAAGCGCAGGTTCTCCAGCAGGGCGACCTGGCCGTCGGCCAGGCCCGCGACGGTGGAGCGGGCCGAGTCGCCGACCGTGTCGGTGGCGAAGTGCACCGGAGCGCCGAGCAGCTCACCGAGCCGCCCGGCGACCGGGCTCAGGCTGAACTGCGGGTCCGGCGTGCCCTTCGGGCGGCCCAGGTGCGAGCAGACGACCACCTTCGCGCCGGCCTCGACCAGCGCGCCGAGCGTCGGCAGCACCGCGCGGATGCGTCCGTCATCAGTGATCGCACCGGTCTGCTTGTCGAGCGGGACGTTCAGGTCGGCGCGCACCAGCACGCGCCGACCCGACACCCCCTCGGCGAGCAGGTCGTCGAGGGTCCGGATGCTCACAGCGACGAACCGACCAGCTTGACCAGGTCGACCAGGCGGTTGGAGTAGCCCCACTCGTTGTCGTACCAGCCGACGACCTTGACCTGGTTGCCGACGACCTTGGTCAGCGGCGCGTCGAAGATGCACGACGCCGGGTCGGTGACGATGTCGGTGGAGACGATCGGGTCCTCGTTGTAGACGAGGATGCCCTTGAGCGGGCCGTCCGCGGCGGCCTTCAGCGCGGCGTTGACCTCGTCCACGGTGGTCTCACGACCCACGGTGACGGTGAGGTCGGTGACCGAGCCGGTCGGGATCGGCACCCGCAGCGCGTACCCGTCGAGCTTGCCCTTCAGGTCCGGCAGCACCAGGCCGATGGCCTTCGCGGCACCGGTCGAGGTCGGCACGATGTTCAGCGCGGCGGCCCGGGCGCGGCGCAGGTCGGAGTGCGGGGCGTCCTGCAGGTTCTGGTCCTGGGTGTACGCGTGGATCGTCGTCATCAGACCGTGCTGGATGCCGAACGTGTCGTGCAGGACCTTCGCCATCGGCGCGAGGCAGTTGGTGGTGCACGAGGCGTTGGAGATGATGGTGTGCTTCGCCGGGTCGTAGGTGTCGTGGTTGACACCCATGACGACGGTGACGTCCTCGTTCTTCGCCGGAGCGGAGATGATGACCTTCTTGGCGCCGCCGTCGACGTGCGCCTTGGCCTTGGTGGCGTCGGTGAAGAAGCCGGTCGACTCGATGACGACGTCCGCGCCGACCTCACCCCACGGCAGCGCCGCCGGGTCCTTCTCGGCGTACGCCTTGATGGTCTTGCCACCGACGGTGATCTCGTCGGCGGTGGCCTTGACCTCGAACGGCAGGCGACCGAGGATGCTGTCGTACTTGAGCAGGTGGGCGAGCGTGCCGTTGTCGGTCAGGTCGTTCACCGCCACGACCTCGATGTCGGCGTCGGACGCCAGCACTGCCCGGAAGAAGTTCCGGCCGATTCGGCCGAAGCCGTTGATGCCAACCCGGATGGTCACAGGTCCCATCTCCTCGCGTTCTGGTCTGCCGGCTTCAGACAACGGGCCGGCGGAGTGGTGTGCGCCGACCGTTGGAGCCGGCCGTTGACGGTTCGTCTCGGCACCCCGCCGCGGTCTGAGGACCTGACCGCCCGAGGCGGTAAGCACGACGAGGAGTGCCCGTGTCGGCCCCCTTGCCGTACTCAGCGACCTTATCCGAGCGCGTGAGACCACGTCGCGCCGGGTCGTGCTCCCGGCGCACCGTACGGCCCCACCGTCCTATCAGACCACGAGCATGTCGGGCGTGACGGCCGCTTCGGTATCCGGGATGCCGAGGTCCCGGGCCCGCTTGTCGGCCAGCGCCAGCAGACGGCGGATCCGTCCGGCGATGGCGTCCTTGGTCAGCGGAGGCTCGGCCAGCGCGCCCAACTCCTCCAGCGACGCCTGCCGGTGCTCCAGGCGCAGCCGCCCGGCGTCGGTCAGGTGGTTGGGCGCCTCCTCGGCCAGGATCTCCAGCGCCCGGGTCACCCGGGCGGCGGCGGCGACGGCGGCGCGCGCCGAGCGGCGCAGATTGGCGTCGTCGAAGTTGGCCAGCCGGTTGGCGGTGGCCCGCACCTCGCGGCGGACCCGGCGCTCCTCCCAGGCCAGCACGCTGGAGTGCGCGCCGATGCGGGTGAGCAGCGCCGCGATCGCGTCGCCGTCCTTGACCACCACCCGGTCCACCCCGCGCACCTCGCGGTTCTTCGCGGTGATGCCGATCCGCCGGGCCGCGCCGACCAGCGCCAGCGCCGACTCCGGCCCCGGGCAAGTGATCTCCAGCGCGCTGGAGCGGCCGGGCTCGGTGAGCGAGCCGTGCGCCATGAACGCGCCCCGCCATGCCGAGACCGCGCAGCAGACGTTGGCCGCCACCACGTGCGGAGGCAGCCCGCGCACCGGCCGGCCGCGCACGTCCAGCAGGCCGGTCTGCCGTGCGAGCGCCTCACCGTCCTTGACCACGCGGACGATGAAGTGGCTGCCCTTGCGCAGCCCACCGGACGCCAGCACGTGGATCTCGCTGGGGTAGCCGTAGACCTCGGCGATCTCCCGGCGCAACCGACGCGCCACCGCGCCGGTGTCCAGCTCAGCCTCCACCACCACCCGGCCGGAGACGATGTGCAGCCCGCCGGCGAAGCGCAGCAGCGCCGCCATCTCCGCCCGCCGACAGCAGGGCTTGGGCACGTCGACCCGACTCAGCTCGTCCTTGACCGCAGCCGTCATCGCCATTGTGCGTCCCCTCACGGACCTGTTCCGGCGTGTCGCCGGAGATTACGTACGTGTCTAACGATCGGCGCCCAGGACAGGCACCAGCGCGGCGCCCAGGGCAGCCGGATCATGGCGGGGAGTGCCGTCGATGACGGCGACGGGGGCGAGGACCAGGCGGGCACCCAGCGATTCTGCCGCACGTTCGACCGGTTCAGGGTCACCCACCGCCTTGGCGTCCGCGAGCACGAGATCAACCTTGAGCTCGGGCAGGTACCAGCGCAACGCCGCCAGATGGTCGGCGACCGAGAGGCCGAGGGTCTCCTTCTCCGCGGCCAGGTTCAGCGTGACCAGCCGCCGGGCCGAGCTGGACACGATCGCGTCGGCCAGCTGCGGCACCAGCAGGTGCGGCAGCACACTCGTGTACCAGCTGCCCGGCCCGAAGATCAACCAGTCCGCCGCAGCGATCGCCGCCAGGGCCTCGGCGCAGGCCGCCGGGGCGGCCGGGGTGAGGCGCAGCGACTCGACCCGCCCGGTGGTGACCGCCACCTGGTGCTGACCGCGTACGGTGCGCACCTCGTCGGGGGCGCTCGGGTCGGCGCCGCGCACCCGCGCCTCGATGCCGACCGGCTGGCGCGACATCGGCAGGACCCGGCCGACCGTGCCGAGCATGGCCCCGGCGTGTTCCAGCGCGGCCACCGGGTCGCCGAGCAGCTCCATGAGACCGCAGAGCACCAGGTTGCCCACCGCGTGCCCGGCCAGGCCGTCGGTGCGCGCCGCCGTCGGGTCCGCGCCGCGCGGCTCCGGGCCGCCCGCCGCCGCCGGGTCCGCGTCGGTCCCGCCGTCCGGGGGTACGCCGAGCGCCGGCACGGCGGCGAAGCGGTGCTGGAACAGCCCGGCGCTGCGTCGCGTGGCGGGGTGGTCTCCGGCCAGCGCCACCAGCGCCTGGCGCAGATCACCCGGGGGCAGGCCGCCCCGTTCGGCGCGCAGCCGGCCGCTGGAACCGCCGTCGTCACCGACCGTGACCACCGCGGTGATGTCCAGGTCGAGTTCGGGGGCGCAGTGACGCAGCGCACGCAGCGACGCGGACAACCCGTGCCCTCCGCCGAACGCGACCACCCGACGCGCCGTCATTCCCGCCCCAGGTCGCGGTGCTGCGCGTTGGCGGCCAGCCCCGACTGGCGCAGCCGACCGGCCAGCTCCTCGGCGATGGCCACGCTGCGGTGTTTGCCGCCGGTGCAGCCCACGGCGACCGTCAGGTACCGCTTGCCCTCCCGCTCGAACCCGGTGGTGGTGGCGTTGACCAGGTCGGCGTACGAGGCGACGAAGGCGTCCGCGCCCTCCTGACCCAGCACGTACGCGCTGACCGCCTCCTCCCGCCCGGTGTGCTCGCGCAGCTCCGGCACCCAGTACGGGTTGGGCAGGAACCGGGCGTCCAGCACGAAGTCGGCGTCCGGCGGCAGGCCGTACTTGAAGCCGAACGACAGCACGGTGACCCGCAGCCGGCGGGCGTCCTCGCCGCCGAACAGCTCCTCGATGCGCCGGCGCAGCTGGTTGACGTTCAGGTGGCTGGTGTCGATGATCACGTCGGCCTGGTCGCGGGCCTCCTCCAACAGCCCGCGCTCCACGGCGATGCCGTCGGCCAGCCGCCCGTCGCCCTGCAACGGGTGCGAACGCCGAACGCTCTCGAAACGCCGGATCAGCACCTCGTCGTCGGCGTCGACGAACACCACCCGCGGCGAGAAGCCCCGCTCCTTCAGCTCGCGGATCGCCCCGGCCAGGTCGGTGGAGAAGGCCCGCGAGCGCACGTCCAGGACCATGGCCGTACGCCGGGCCGCGCCGCCGGCCTTGAACGCCAGCTCGGCCATGTCGAGCATGAGCGCCTGTGGCAGGTTGTCCACGACGTAGTAGCCGACGTTCTCCAACGCCCGGGCGACGGTGCTGCGACCACCACCGGACAGCCCGGTGACCACCACCAGGGTGGTCTCCGACTCGGCCGCCGGCTGCCCGTCACCGGCTGTGTGCGCCTCGCTCACCCGTACCCCCAAGCCGTGGCGCCGCGGCCGCCATCGGCCGCGATTGGTCAATCAGCGACTCTATCCCGCCGGCCGGCGTCGGGTCGGGCGCGTCCGCACCCGGGACCGCGGGTCGCCCTCCCGACAGCCTCCGCCCTTGATAACGATCAGTAATCATCTATACGCTCCTCGTGATCGCCGCAGGTCAAGGCCGACATCTGGGAGGGTGCGATGCACGATCTGGCGGACAAGAACAAGTACGTCGGTTTCCTGTTCATGCGGATCAGTCCGGAGTATTTCGCCCTCGGCCGGGAGGGCATCCACGAGGTCTCCGCCGAGCACGCCCGGGATCTGGGCCGCTTCGCCAAGCAGCTCACCCACGTCGTCTGCACCGGGGTCAACGGGAAGTACGACCAGGTGACGATGGTGGAGGCCGACACCCTCGAGGAGATCAACGCCGCGGCCACCGCGTTCCGGATGGGGGCCAAGGCCCGCTACATCGAGATCGTCGACATCGTCGTCGGGATGAAGGCCCCGCCGCGCGGCCTGGCCAACCGGCCCAGCTGACCGCACGCTCGTCCGGTGTGCCCGGGTGCGCCGGGCGAGCGGTGTCGGGGTCGGCTCGTAGACTCCGCGAATGGCTTCCCCCACCGACCTGCGTACCGAGGACGCGCTGCCGGTGCTGCGCCGGGTGTTCGGCTACGACGCCTTCCGCGGCTTCCAGCAGCAGGTCATCGACCATGTCGTCGCCGGTGGCGACGCGCTGGTGCTGATGCCCACCGGTGGCGGCAAGTCGCTG
>NZ_JBFAPG010000321.1:0-7512 GCF_040675595.1 Micromonospora sp. NPDC049580 | reverse complement strand
CCCGGCACCCACGGTGCCGGGCACGCCCCGGTTCTGCGCGAACGGATGTGCGCCTAGCGCTGGAGAGTCAGTACACCCGGCCGCCACGGCAGCAGGTTGTAGTCGCCTCCCGCACTGGGGTTCTTGCCCTGGTACAGGAACTGCAGGTTGCAGGCGTCGACGGTCTTGGTCTGGTCGGGGTTGGTGCGGACCAGGTCACCGTGGCTGATGTCGTTGGTCCACGTCGCGCCGCTGTTGGCCTTGCCGGCGAAGGGGTTGCTCTCGCTGGCGGCCTGCGGGGTCCACGAGCCGCTCAGGCTGGTGGACGTGAACGACCGGAAGTAGCGTCCCTGGCTCCCGATCGCCTCGACGATCATGAGGTACTGGTTCTGGCCCTGCACCTTGTAGACCTCGACGCCCTCGAACAGGTTGTTCGTCGAGTCGGTCATGATCGTCGTGTAGGTCGAGCCGAAGCTGCCCGGGAAGTTCCCCAGCGGCATGCTCGACCGGTAGATCTTGCCGTTGTCCCCGGCGAAGAACAGGTACATGTTCTGGTCGTCGCCGATGAGGGTCTGGTCGATCACCCCGTACGGGGCGTCCGAGAGGGTGGCGGTGGACAGCGTCTGCGCCGAGGACCAGCCGTTGGCGTTCGTCGGGTCGCTCGACGTCTTGTAGCTGAACGAGGTCGGTCCCCACTGGTACGCCAGCACCCAGATGTTCTTCGGGGCGAAGTACAGCAGCGTGGGCGCCACCGTGCCCTGACTCATTCCGGTCTGGCTGGCCGAGGCCATGTCGGACCAGTTGGTGAACGTGCTGAAGTTCATCGAGCCGTACTGGCCGCCGCTGTTGACGTTCGACCCGTAGACCAGGTGCTTGCCGTTGTAGACCACGTTGGTGAAGTCCTTGAGCGAGACCCAGCCGTTCTGCGGGTTCGTCAGCGCGCCGGTCGACGACCAGCGGTAGGTCGACGGAAGCGCGCAGCCGCTCGGCGGACTCGTGGTGGGCGGCGTCGTGGTCGGCGGTGCCGTGGTGGGCGGCGCCGACGTCGGCGTGGTGCCGCCGAAGTCGGTCCGCCACTGCTGGTTGGTCTGCCCGTGGCAGTCGTACAGCTGGATCTGCTGGCCGTTGCCGGTGCCCCAGACGTCCAGGCACCGGCCGGACTGCACACCGGTGATGGTGCCGTTGGAGTTGATGTTCCACTGCTGGTTCGCGCCGCTGTTGCAGTCCCAGATGATGATTCCGGTGCCGTTGGCGGTGGCCGCGCCGTTCGCGTCGAGGCACTTGCTGCCGTAGACCCGCAACTGCTTGCCGGAGGTGTACGTCCACTGCTGGTTCGACTGACCGTTGCAGTCGTAGAGCTGGACGCGGGTGCCGTTGGTCTGCGTGGCGTTGGGCACGTCGATGCACCGGCCCGACTGCACCCCGACGATCCGGCCGGCGCCGCCGCTCGGCGGCGGGCTCGTGGTCGGGCTCACCGTCGGGCTCACGGTCGGACTCACCGTCGGGCTCACCGTCGGGCTCACGGTCGGCCCCGAGGTCGGGGGGGCCGCGTTGAGCGCGTTGAGGACGGAGTTGTAGGCGGCCTTCTTGTTGCCGCCGCCGTCGAAGAGCAGCGGGCTCTCGTTCGAGCGCCACGAGTCGCTGTCGCGTACGCCCCAGACGGTGATGCCGATGCAGCGGGGAACGTTCAGGCACGCCTGGGTCAACCCGGCGTACTGGGTGGTGGAGGAGTTGGTGACGTCGACCTCGGTAAGCGCCACGTCCACGCCGAGCGCGGCGAAGCTGGACAGCGTGGTCTGGAAGTTGCTCGGCAGCGAGCTGCCGCCGGTGAAGTGGGTCTGCAAACCGACGCAGTCGATCGGCACGCCACGGGACTTGAAGTCCTGGATCATGCGGTAGACGCCCTGCGTCTTGCCGTACGACCAGTTCTCGATGTTGTAGTCGTTGTAGCAGAGCTTGACCGACGGGTCGGCCGCCCGCGCGGTGCGGAACGCCACCTCGATCCAGTCGTTGCCGGTGCCCTGGAGGTTGGAGTTGCGACGGCTGCCGTCCTCGTTGAACGCCTCGTTGACCACGTCCCAGGCGGCGAGCTTGCCCCGGTAGTGGCCCATCACGCCGTTGATGTGGTCGATCATCGCCTGACGCAGGCTGCTGCCGCTCAGGCTCTGCATCCACCCCGGCTGTTGCCCGTGCCAGGCCAGGGTGTGCCCACGGACCTTCAGGCCGCGCTGGGTCGCCCAGTTGTAGATCTGGTCACCGGAGTTGAAGTTGAACTGGCCCCGCTGGGGCTCCGTCGCGTCCGGCTTCATCTCGTTCTCGGCCGTGATCATGTTGAACTCACGCGCCGCGATCGTGCTGTACGTCGAGTCGCCGAGCCGGCCCGCCGCGATGGCGGTGCCGAAGTACCGGCCCGACTGCGCGGCGGCCGCGCCGAGCGTGGTCGCGGCGGCGTTCGCCGAGGGCATCATCACCGCGACGGCGGCGACAGTCACGACGCTGAACGCGCCGGCGAGCAGCGCTCGGACGGCGGGTGATCGCCGTCGCCGAGTCCCGCCGCTATGAACGGATGGGCTCATTGCCATCTCGGCCTCCTTACTGGCCAACACCCGGGCCGCCGAGGGGCACGGCCGGACGTCTTCGATTGGGGTATCAAACTCGATCGATGCTAACCACGCGTCGGTCCAGACAATCGAGTTTTCGGAAATGTTTCGGAAATGTTTTGGCCTTGCGCGCGCGGCGTGGCCGGTCGCCCGGGTGCGGTACCGGCCACGCCGCGTCGATGAGTCAGGAGACCGTGCAGGCGGCGCCGTTCAGGGTGAAGGCGGCCGGCCTGGTGGTGCTGCCGGTGTGGGTGCCGTTGAAGCCGAAGCTCGTCGACGCACCCGGCGCCAGTGTCCCGTTGTAGGACAGGTTCGACGCGGTCACCGCGGTGCCGGTCTGGGTCACGGTCGCCGACCAGGCCTGCCCGACCTTCTGCCCGCTGCTTCCGAACGTGAACGCGAGCGTCCAGCCGTTGATCGCCGTGGTGCCGGTGTTGGCGATCGTGATGTTCGCGGTGAACCCGGTGTCCCAGCTGTTCGACGTCCAGGTCACCGCGCAGCCGCCGCCGGCAGGCGGGGCCGTGGTGGTGACCGTGACGCCGGGCGACGCGGCCGAAACGTTTCCGGCCGCGTCCACCGCCACCACCGTGAACGTGTACGTGGTGGAGGCGGTCAGCCCGGTCACCGCCAGCGTGGTGCCGGTGGCCGAGCCGACCAGAACGTTCCCGCCCCGGTAGACGCGGTAGGCGGTGACGCCCACCGCGTCGGTGGACGGGCCCCAGGTCAGGGTCAGGCCGGTCGGGCCGATCGCGGAGGCGGTGGGCGTACCGGGTGCGGTCGGCGCTGTGGTGTCCGACGCCGGGCCGGCCGGCGTGGTGACGGTGAGCGCGGCCGATGCCGCCGAGCGGTTGCCGGCGCCGTCGAGCGCCCGCACGGTGAACTGGTACGTCCGCTCGG
Organism: Micromonospora sp. NPDC049580; assembly: GCF_040675595.1. Classification (NCBI taxonomy): domain Bacteria; kingdom Bacillati; phylum Actinomycetota; class Actinomycetes; order Micromonosporales; family Micromonosporaceae; genus Micromonospora; species Micromonospora sp. NPDC049580. The sequence continues at coordinate 4,036 of NZ_JBFAPG010000321.1, read as the reverse complement.
GCGCCAGCCCGGTCACGGCCAGGGTGGCCCCCGTCGAGGCGGTGACGACCGGGTCGGCGCCGGCCGAGGTACGGGTCACCTCGTAGCCGGCCAACCCGCTGCCGCCGGTGTCGGTGGACGCGGCCCAGGTCAGCGTGAGCCCGCTGGACGTGACGGCGGACGCGACGGGCGTGCCGGGCACTGTGGGCGCGGTGGTGTCCGGGGTGGCCGGTCCGGGCTCCTCGCCCCAGACCCGCACCCCGCCGGAGTAGAGCGGAACCTTGCGGTTGGGCCCGGCGGTCACCTGGTACGACGGGTCGTTGGTCGGGTCCCAGGTGCCACCCTCCGGCACGCCGATCTTGAACTGGACCTCCATCCGGTGCTGCGACTGCCCGGCCGGGGCGATGGTGTAGCCGGTGCAGTCCACCTCGACGTACCAGATGTCGCCGCTGAACTGCTTGGCCGTGGTCGGCGACGGGCAGCCCTGGGTGTAGCCGGAGGTGACCTGGACCGGACCGGTGCCGTCGGGCCGGAAGTAGTACCGGAACTTGCCGGTGGTCAGGGCCCGGGCCGGGAACGCCGACTTGTTGTAGATGATCGCCTTGAGCCCGGTGGCCCGGGGTTCGGCCTGCATCACCGTGGTCTCCACGGTCAGCTCGTCCATGTCGGGCGTCTCGGCGACCGGAAAGTTGGCCAGCGCCGTGCCGCCGTACTCGGAGGTCAGCCGGACCAGCGCCGAGGTGAAGCCGGCGTTGTAGTCGGTGGCGACCTCGTTCATCACGTAGTCGGACCGGCTGTCGGTGTACGCGTCGTTGGCCGAGGACGGGCCGCCGACCAGCGCGCCGTAGAGGGTGTGCCGGGTCTCGACGGGCACCGTCTGGCTGTCCCACCAGGACCCGTGCGCGGTGCGGTGGTGCGGGTTCTTCGGTGCGTTGGCCCCGAACCCGATGACGTAGCTGGAGTTGCGCGGGTTGTCGCCGAGCGCGTAGTTGATCTGCCGGACGGCGAAGTCGTGGTAGCGCGCCTTGCGGGTCGTGTCGGTGGTCTTGTCGCTGTAGACCAGCGCGGCGAAGGAGGTGTTGGCCGCGTAGCGCAGCGCGCCCCAGGAGTCGAGCACCGCCATCCCACCGGGCGAGTACGGCACCCGCTGCCCGTTCACCCCGACGGTCCAGTAGTCCAGCCAACGGTTGGCGTCGTCGACGTACCTCTGCTTGCCGGTCAGGTTGGCCAGCAGCACGTACGCGCCGAACTGCTTGTTGTCCCAGGCGATGGTCCACTTGTAGGAACGGGTGGTGGACTGCGGCTCGGTGCCGAGCTTGTCGTACTCACTCTCGGCCTTGGTCAGGTAGCTGGCGTCGCCGGTGGCCCGGTAGAGCCAGATCGCGCCCCAGACCAACTCGTCCTGGTAGCCGCTCCACGACTTGTAGAAGGAGGCCGCGTCGGTGATGCACTCGCTGTAGGACTTCCGCACCGTGTCGGCGAACGTGTAGAGCTGCCGGGCGTGGGTGAGCAGCTTGTCCGCGTAGGTCGCGTCGGTGGGCCGGAACACCATCGAGGAGGCGGCCATCGCGGCCGCCGTCTCGCCGGCGAGGTCCGCGCCGCCACAGCTCGCATCGATCTTGTACGCCGGCCGCGCCATCGGCAGCACCTCGGCCGGGCCCCACCACTTGTGGTCGTCGTCGCCCTTGCCGACCTGTCCGTAGAGGACGTTGGCCGACGGGTGCGCCTTGATGAAGTAGTCGTTGACGAAGCGCAGGTTGTTGAGCAGGTGCGGCAGTTGACCGGAGGCCGTGTAGCCGCTGCGGTACTCCACCGCGCCCCACGCCAGCATGGTGGCGCTGAACGCCATCGGGAAGCCGAACTTGACGTGGTCGCCGGCGTCGTACCAGCCGCCGGTGAGGTCCAGCCCGGCGGCGGCCCCGTCGGTGAGCGCGGAGTCGCCGCGCCAGGAGACCCGGTTCCAGTCCGGCAGCTTGCCCGACTGCTGCGCTTCGTAGAAGAACAGCGACTTCTGCAATGCCTCGGCGTAGTTGAAGGCCGGCGCAGCGGACGCGGGCCCGGCCGGCGGCGCGGTGACCGCGAGGGACAGCCCGGTGAGCAGGGCGACGCCGGCGGCCAGCAAGCGCCGGGGCCAGGGCTGGTCGGCGACCGGCGACCGGCCGGGGTGGCCGGTGGACGGCCGGGTCAGGTGGCGCATGAAGGGCTCCTGTCGGAGGCGCCGCCGGCGGTCGCACCGACGCGGGACGGCGTGGGGGCGGCACGGCCACCGGCGACAGCGGGGTGGCGGTGTGACCACGGGGAGGCATGGAAGCGCTCCCATGGATAATCGACAATGTAATGGGCGGGCCGTCGGTTGGGAAGCCTGCCGGCCGGAGCCGAGCCGCGGGGGCCACTTCCGTACTCGCGGGTAACCACTGCGGACCATCTCACACCATCGATACATTTCGATTAATGCTTGATGTTTTCGCAGCTCACGGGGTGCGCTTCTGGAAAGATCCTCGCACCGCGCGGACGCGTCGGCGGCCAGCCAGACAAGCGTACGGTTGCTGACCCACTACCGGGCGCGAGACAGTACCGATCATCAGCGGTGCCGTCGACGCCGCCGCTCCCCGGTCAACCCTGAGGAGAACGCGATGGCACTACGACTCGCTGACGGCACCGCCTGGTCCGACGCCCTCGCCCGGGCGGTCGCCGCCACGCCGGAGGCGTTCGGCGCTGAGGTGGACGGCGTCACCACGCTGCACAACCTCATCGAAGGTGACTGGCGGGCGGTCGGCCACCCGGCGCCGGTCCGCACTCCGGTCGACAACAGCGTCGTCATCAACCTGTCCCGACTCGACGCCGACACCGCCCGCGCCGCGGTCGCGCACGCCGCCGCCGCGCACCGGGCCTGGGCGCGTACCCCGCTGAGCGATCGCAAGGCCCGGGTCTGCGACGCCGTGGACGCCCTCACCGCCCACCGTGACCTGCTGGCGCTCCTGCTCGTCTGGGAGATCGGCAAGCCGTGGCGGCTGGCCTGCGCCGACGTGGACCGGGCGCTCGACGGCGTCCGCTGGTACGTGGGCGAGATCGACCGGATGCTCGCCGACGGCCGCGAGCCACTGGACGGTCCCGTCAGCAACATCGCTTCCTGGAACTACCCGATGAGCGTCCTCGTGCACGCCGAGCTGGTCCAACTGCTGGCCGGCAACGCGGTCATCGCCAAGACCCCGTCCCAGGGCGGTGCGGTCTGCCTGACCGTCGCGCACGCGCTGATGCGTCGCGCCGGCCTGCCCGCCACCCTCGTCTCCGGCGGCGGCGAGGAACTGTCCGAGGTGCTCGTCCGGGCGCCCGAGATCGGCGCGGTGGCGTTCGTCGGCGGCCGCTCCAACGGCGGCAAGGTGGCCGCCGCGCTGCTCGACAGCGAGAAGCGGCACTTCATCGAGCAGGAGGGCCTCAACGCCTGGGGCATCTGGAACTTCTCCCAGTGGGACCTGCTCGCCGCGCACCTGAAGAAGGGCTTCGAGTACGGCAAGCAGCGCTGCACCGCGTACCCCCGGTTCGTGGTGCAGCGCGACCTGGTCGACGAGTTCCTCGACATGTACCTGCCGGTCGTGCGTTCGGTCCGGTTCGGTCACCCGCTGGCCGTCGGGGACGACTGGACGGCCGGTGACCCGCTGCCCGAGCTGGACTTCGGGCCGCTGATCAGCGCCGCCAAGGCCGACGAGCTGCACCGCAAGGTCGACGAGGCGGTGCGCGGCGGCGCGGTGCCGCTGCACCGGGGCAAGCTGACCGGAGCGCCGTTCCTACCCGGGCAGGACACCTCGGCGTACGTGGCGCCGTCGGTGCTGCTCGCCCCGCCCGGCCGCTCCCGGTTGATGCACGCCGAGCCGTTCGGCCCGGTCGACACGATCGTCGTGGTGGACACCACCGACGAGCTGCTGGCCGCCATGAACGCCTCCAACGGCGCGCTCGTCGCGTCGCTGGCCTGCGACGATGCTCGCTCCCCCGCTGGTGGCCGCCGGCGTGACGGTGGGCGCCGCCGCCCTGCTCACCCGAGGGCTGCACCTGGACGGGC